>CAZCRN010000101.1:0-3343 GCA_964501125.1 Hadarchaeota archaeon (SeqCode)
AATGACAAAGCTGAGGGTGACTGCCGGGGTATCTGAATACAGGAGAGACAGGTCTGAAACATATGCAGAGAAAGGCCGCGGGCCGCCACAACTGGCCCCCAGAAGCTATGTGCATATCGAGAATGTTGGACGAGATAATTTACCTGATCTAATCGCATTGAGCGAGGTAACTCAACATGTAGACGAAGTCGTTCATGTTCAGGGTACGATTGTTAACATTAGATTGTTAACATTATAGTGCGAGGCGCGGGCCGGAACCTGTACTTGGATAACTTGGACGATAACGCTGGGCCGCTCACCGTCTGGATTTTTGATAGTGTTTACGGGTTGATACCAAAGGAAGATAGAGACTTGTTGGTCGAAAACGCGGTTGTCAGGCTTTATGGCCTATACACTGGCCGTCAGATACAGCTTGCCGGAGTGCCAGAGGCCCCGCCCTTAATCGAAATAGTGGAGGAGGCCCCATGATCGAGATGCTCCTCTATGCTATTCTCGGCACCCTGCTCGGCGCTTTGATCTCTTTCCTGCCGGGGTTACACGTATTCAACCTCGCGGGCTTTGGAATCCTGCTATATGTTGCGTTTCCATTCGTCGAACCTCTCGCTCTGTTGATGATGCTCCTCGGGATGTTAGTTGGATACGGAATGGTCAGCCATTTGGCCTCGACTTTCTTCAGCACTCCTGACGATAGTTTGCTCTTCTTCATCATGCCGAGCTCGAAGTACCTCATGCGAGGACGCGGGTATGAGGGAACTTTGCTCCTCGGCCTCGGCAGTTTGGGCGGCGTTGTATTTTTGATCGCGCTGATGCCGTTCGCTATGTACCTCATCCCACCGATTAGAAAGGTTACAACCCCCCATCTTTTCTGGATCCTCGGGCTTGTCATACTTTACATGGTACAATCGGAGTGGCCAAGGGATTTCGGTAGCAGAGCAAAAACTCGTTTGGGAAGGCTGTGGGATGGGTGGTCCTCGCTCCTCGCGGGCATCTTTGTGTTACTTATTTCGGGAGCCGTTGGCTTACTGATCATCAATAGACCATTCATACCCCTCGACCGATCGTTCCAAAATATAATGCCACCGTTTGTCGGGCTTTTCGCCGTGCCGTGGGTTCTAACCAACATATTCTCTTCGGTTGAGCTCCCGAAACAACGCATTCAGGCCTCTTTTAGCGCAAACAAGACCCAGTTGGCGCGTGGTGTTAGTTCAGGATGCCTTGGTGGAAGCGCCGCCGCTTACGTACCGATCGTAACGGCTGGTGTCGGCGGTTTCATGGCCGGTCATACGACCACCGTGCGGGATGATGTACAATTCACGGTTTCTTATGGTGCGGCGAGGTTCGTCTACTATGTTGGCGCTTTCCTCCTGCTCTGGGTTCCATTGGTGCACATGGTTCGGGGCGGGATGGGCTGGATCGCAAGCGTGGTATATATGCCGACCGAGCGCTGGGAGTTCTGGTTGTTTGCAGGTGCTCTAGCAGTAAGCACAGTTTTTGCATTTCTCCTGCTCATCCTGCTGACGCGGGCCGCGATAAAAGTGATCGGGCGCTGGGATTACCGAAAGCTATCGATGGGGGTACTCGTGGCACTTTTCCTCATAGTCTATTTCATGTGCAGCTGGCAGGGGGTGCTGTTGATGTTGCCGTGCGCAGGCATCGGCTTGGTGCCAGTGATGTTTAGGTCGAGACGAATCAACTGCATGGGGATTTTGCTCATCCCAGTATTCCTAAACATGGCCGGTTATGGCCCACGAATCGCTGAATGGATAGGGCTGATTTGATGCGAGGTCTCACTCATTTTGTTATGGGTGCTACGATTGTAACATTCTTTGCGGCCGCTATGCAAGGAGTCATAGAGGAGAGGTCTCTAATTATCTTGATTGGTGCATTTTTCGGCCTCTTGCCCGACACTCTTGACTTCAAGTTCATGCAGTACATCGAGACCCATCATGTTGTCATCGATCCCCATCCAGATGATCCGAACCCACAAGGCATCGCCAGCACCCTCGCGGACGCGATCAATCGCGCTGCAGCTCTGAAACCCGGCAAGATGCTAAAAGTTCAGCTACACACGATGAAGCTTGGGCCGGATCTGTGGCGGGAGTACGCGGTTTTCTTCGACACACAGAAGCAAGAAGTGAGGGTGCGAATAGGCCCTGAGTGCACCACCGGAAGGGCTATGATTCCCAAGACCGAGCCTCCGGAGGAAAAAGCCATTGGCGTTGCCAGCTTCACCCCAAAGGTCATCGACCCTTACGGCAGACCATCCGAGATCGCTAGCTTCAGCGGCCCTTCATTTGGTTTCCTAAAGCGAAAGGATGGAATCGTCGAGGTCGTTTTTCTACCTTGGCACCGCCGAAGTGGCCACAGTTTGACTCTCGGCGCACTCTTCGCTCTAATCGGCTACTTTTTCTTCGACTGGCTTGGTAGCCCCATCCCTCACATTTACGCTGCTGCGATCTTCTTCCCTTGGACGGCGCATCTCATCCTCGACCAGTATGGTCATATGGGAAATAACTTATTTTGGCCGCTCACAAGGCAACGAAACACGGGGCTTGGGTTGGTATCCGCCGCCGACCCATTCTGGAATTTCTTCACCATTTATTCCTGTGTCGCGATCATATTTTGGAACATGAACCGCTATGCGCATCAATTCGCGGCTGACCCAACGCGCGTGACGGCATTTGGTTTAGAGATCCCCTTCTGGTATTATCTGCTGCTCGTTATCGTTATACCTATCAGCATCTTGGCCGCGTTGATCGTGATGTACAAGGCACTCCGCAAGGAAAGGCCTGAGGAAGTTGAAATGCCAGTTAGGACGGCAGCCGCGGCAATAGCCATGGATTTAGGAGCGGACCAACGGCTTGAGATCCGGGAGCGCCCGGTGCCCCACCTAATGTGGCGGATACTTGGTCTGGTCATTTTGTTTGTCATGCTGGCCGGGTTGTACTATTGGGGCGGCACCCTATAGCGCGAATGACTTAAACTGAAGAAGCCAAAAAATCAAAATGGGCCGGGGTGGCCGAGCAGTTAGGCAGCGGTCTGCAGAACCGCTTACGGGGGTGCGAATCCCTCTCCCGGCTTAACAAATTTTTTATGCCACCGCCACGATGTCAAACTCGGTGGGGCCGTAGTGTAGCTTGGCGAGCACATCGGTCACAGCACCGAGCTTAAGGCGGGCTCCAGTGGATATTGTGGGTCTGCTGACGAAAGGATGATGACCCATTGGAGCGGTGCTCCGGAGAGACCCGCAAACCCGGGACGAGGTAGGTGAAAGCTACCTCGCGGGAATTCAAATCCTGGCGGCCCCACCAGTTTTTACTTTCGGTCACCTCTCTCCCCCAAA
>CAZCRN010000102.1:0-3043 GCA_964501125.1 Hadarchaeota archaeon (SeqCode)
TGGGAACAGTACTTATGTGACAATGGGACATTAACTTATGTGACAGAACTGTTAAAGTGATAATCGAGATCTCTAGGATTGGTAAGATTTCGCACAAAGTTTTACGGGATTTGGTGCCACACCTCATGGGCGCTTATGGGAAACTGGTTGAAGGCTGCAAGATAACCGATGGATTCGAGGTGCCAGCAGACGCGTATGACCCTATCCGCAAGCAGTACCGCGCCGATATCCTGCTCGAACACGTCCAGCGCCAAACGGGAGCGACTTGGGGCAACAAAGTGCTCGCCGTTACGAATGTGGATCTCTACTCGCCCCCGCTCAACTTCGTGTTCGGTCAGGCACAGTTCCCCGGAGATATAAGCATCATGTCGATACGGCGCCTCGATCCAGCTTTCTATGGCGAGCCACCAGACCACGGGCTTTTGGTGGAGCGAGCGGCGAAGGAGGCGATTCATGAGCTCGGGCACACGTTTGGGCTCAGGCACTGTGCGGATCCTAGCTGCGTCATGACATTTTCTAACAGCATACTCGATGTTGACCGAAAGACTTCCGCTTTTTGTAAGACTTGCCGGGGTAAGCTCCTCGCTAGACGACCTTGACCATACGCGTCTGGCGATAACCCGTCAACACCTTGATATAACCGCGAAATTCATCGTCGAGCTTTGCATCGCCCGTATCGACCCTGAGTACTGGCGTTGCAGTCAATTTTTGCGGCGTCACTAATACCCACACGTTTTCCTTGCCCACGCGGCGAATGACCTCCGGGCTAAGTTGCTGGTTCCCACGCCCGAAGATGAAGCCCTGGCCGCCGATGGGTGAAACTATTATCTCGGCCCCCCTGCCCCTGATTTGCCCCAAGATTTGTTTTTCGTTCGCGTCTCGCAATACGATTTTTTTATCACAGATGATGTCCACCCCAAGCAGCGTCTTGTCTTCACCCAGCGCCTCAGCCACCGCGCGCGTGGTCGTCCCTGGGCCCAAGAGGTATACGATGCCAGGCTCCATGGCTTCAACCACATGCTTCGCCATCGCCGCTTGTTGCTCTGCCTCAGCTTCGGCTTCAAGACTCGCGAGCTTCATGCCCTGCACCAAGCTCGGCTCGTAAGGCACGAGCATGTAGCCGTAAAGCTTTGCTGAAACCCTACCGGCGCGATAAGCTTCTTCATCGACATCCATGACCTCAGCTTCGCGAAGTGGAAGCTCCTCCCACAAGAATTTCATCACATCCTCGGCCGCCGCTTTAGGGTCAACCGTGAAAACGGCCGAATGCATTTTGACCCCCGCGGGCACACCGATGACTGGAAGCTCGTTTTTCACAACGTCGAAGACATCGCGAGCGGTTCCGTCACCCCCCACAAAGAGAAGCAGATCAACGCCAAGTTTTTGTAACTCGGCTGTGGCACGCTTTGTGTCTTCAGCCGTCGTTCGCCCGGGGATTATTTTTCCGATAACCTTGGGAGCGAGACCGGCCTTTTTCGCTTCGTCTTCGCCCATCTCATGCGGATAGGTAATCAGTGAAATTTTTTCCTTTACAGGGTACAGTCCTTTCAGCGCTTCAACCGCTCTCTCGGGGGCGATGGGTTTCGCCCCTAGGCCCAGCGCTTTCTTAAGCGTCTCCTTACCATCGGTTCCTTTCAGTCCTACGCGGCCACCCATGCCAGCGATGGGATTGACGATGAGCCCGAGCTTTTTCATTTCCCTGCCCGTTTACGATAAGCTCTCCAACTCAAAATAGGTTCGCGCGCGGCTTTTGTTTCATCAAGCCTACCGATCACGGTTGCAGTCGGTGAGGATAAAATTTTCTCTGGATCGGACTTGGCTTCCTCGGCTATTTGCTTTAGTGCATTCACGAATCGGTCGAGCTCCTCGCGTGGCTCGGTCTCGGTGGGCTCTATCATCAGAGCCTCGGGGACGATTGGGGGGAAATAGTAAGTCGGAGCATACATCCCAAAGTCGAGTAACCGCTTGGCGACGAAATGGGCTCTCACGCCGTACTTATTTTTCAGCGGTTCCGCGCTGAATACTACCTCATGCTTACAGGGTTCGCGCGCGTCGAACTTCAGCTCATAGCCCTCTGTCCCCCGGAGCTTACGCATGATGTAGTTCGCGTTCACCACCGCGGCCTCCGCAGCCTCCGCCAGCCCATCGGCGCCCATGAGCAAGACATAAGCATAAGCCTTCACCAAGACGCCGAAATTACCGTAAAATACTCGGATTTTTCCGACCGAGTTGGGCCGATCATAATCTAGGTAATAGCGATCGCGCTTCTCATCGTATTCGACTGTGGGTATTGGTAAGAACTTCTCGAGCTCACGCGTGACGCCAACGGGACCGGCCCCGGGACCGCCGCCTCCGTGAGGGGTTGCAAATGTTTTGTGCAGGTTGAAGTGTACGATGTCGAAGCCCATGTCACCCGGACGTGTCTTACCTAAGACACCGTTCAGGTTTGCACCGTCGTAAAATAACAGACCGCCCGCACCGTGGACTGCCTTGGTTATGTCAAGGATTTGATCCTCGAACAAGCCCAGGGTGTTCGGATTCGTCAGCATCATGGCCGCCGTTCGCTCAGAGAGCGCCGCCTCGAGGGCCTTGAGGTCGACGCGGCCACGGGAATTCGAGGGCACGGTCACCACTTCAAACCCAGCCATTGCCGCGCTCGCTGGATTCGTGCCGTGAGCCGAGTCGGGGACTATCACCTGGGTGCGTTTCTCCAGCTCACCACGAAGTTCATGGTGCGCTCGCACGATGAGCATGGCAAGGAATTCTCCGTGTGCACCCGCCGCGGGCTGCAAACAAACGCGTGACACCCCGCCCACTTCGGCCAAGCAACGCTCGAGCCTGTACATCAGCTCGAGTGCCCCTTGAACGGTTTCCTCGGGCTGGTTTGGATGAATGTAGATCGCGGTAGGGAGGGATGCGATCCATTCGCATACCTTCGGATTGTATTTCATGGTGCACGAGCCAAGGGGGTAAATCCCTGAATCAATCCCATAGTTCATCTCAGAGAGCCGGGTGTAGTGTCGAACCACTTCGGTCTCTGATA
>CAZCRN010000102.1:3053-3280 GCA_964501125.1 Hadarchaeota archaeon (SeqCode)
CGTGCCGTGAGCCGAGTCGGGGACTATCACCTGGGTGCGTTTCTCCAGCTCACCCCGAAGTTTGTGGTGCGCTCGCACGATGAGCATTGCGAGGAACTCTCCGTGTGCGCCGGCCGCGGGCTGCAAACAAACGCGTGACACCCCGCCCACTTCGGCCAAACAGCGCTCGAGTCTGTACATCAGCTCGAGTGCCCCTTGAACGGTTTCCTCGGGCTGGTTTGGATGAA
>CAZCRN010000103.1:0-1044 GCA_964501125.1 Hadarchaeota archaeon (SeqCode)
AAAATACTTAACTAGCGCTTTTCAGGATATAGCACGAAGATACGAGTTGAAAGTTAGCTAATAGATGATGTTTTCTTTTGGAGTACAAATAAAAGATAGTGGGTAGTCTATTCTTGGGGAAGCTCATGCTCACGGAGAAAGAACTGGAAAGGTACTCAAGGCAAATAGTAATGCGAGACATCGGCGTTGAAGGACAAGGGAAGCTCAAAAGAGCGAAGGTATGCGTCGTTGGTGTCGGTGGGCTTGGTTGTGTCTCCGCGCTTCAATTAGCAGCTATGGGTGTTGGCTACATTCGCGTGGTCGATAGGGATGTCGTTGATATTGTCAACCTCCACAGACAGCACCTCTATGATATGTCTTCTGTTGGACATCCGAAGGTTGAAATTGCAGCAAGAAAATTGCAGGCGTTGAATCCTGAGGTTAAAGTTGACCCCGTACCATTGTCGGTCGATTTTGACACCGCCGAAGACGTCGTCAAAGATGTGGATATCATCATTGACGGGTTGGATAGATTTGCCCCAAGATATGCCCTGAATCGAGCTTGTGTAAAGCGCAAGGTACCGTACATTTTCGGCGCCGCTCTCGAGGTTTACGGTAATCTCAGCACGATAATCCCAGGTGAAACAGCGTGTTTAGAGTGCCTTTTTCCGGATGTCCGTGATGAGTCCTTGCCCACGTGTGAAAGCGTTGGGGTGGTCCCGCCAGTCCCAAGCGTAGTTGCAAGCATTCAGGTGCAAGAGGCCCTCCGCTTGATATTGGGGAAGGAACCGCGACTTACAAACAAACTCTTGTTCTGCGATCTCAGGTCGATGCTGTTCGAAGAATTTCTATTCGCAAAAAGGGCCGACTGCTCCGCCTGTGGAAAAGTACCAGTAGCGGTACCCGTGGTTAAGGAGAAGAGGGTAGCCGAGCTCTGTGGAAAAAATGCATTCATGGTAACTCCTGCCGAAAGAATCTCTTTAGATATGCCAAGAACAGCCGAACTTCTGAGCAAAAAATTCCACGTAAAAGTGCGCGCCCACTTCGGTGTTACATTCGATACGG
>CAZCRN010000103.1:1054-3248 GCA_964501125.1 Hadarchaeota archaeon (SeqCode)
GTGTCAAGGATCAAGAGATAGCTCTTAAAATGTACGACGACATAATGCGCGTTGTGGCTTCATAAATAGTGAAATGAGAGCTAAAGTTTCACCTCTTTGATTTTGCTGATAGCTCGCTTGAGTAGTTTGTCGATGTCGATGACCTCTTCAGCTTTGAGGACTTCCTCCACCGACGCTCTCGTGGCGGGCTTCCTTGGAGGCACCGGGCAGCACATGGCAGGGGCTATCGATATCTTATAGGTGCCAATCTCCCGGGCGATTTTCTCTATCTCGACTTTGTCCAAGCCTAGGAGGGGCCTGAGGACTGGGATGGAGACGGCTTGGTCCTCCGCGGCGAGGTTGACCAGGGTCTGAGATGCCACTTGGCCTAGGCTCTCGCCCGTGACTAGCGCATCGGCCCCTTCTCGCCCGGCCACGAGTTCACCGATTCGATACATGAGACGTCTGCATAGGACACAGGTGAGGCGCCGCGGGGCCTTGTTCATCACCTCGGCAAGAGATTGACCGTGGGGCACGATGTACATAGAGACCTCGCGATTCGTGCATTGGGCGACTTTCCCGCAAACCTCGATCGCTCGCTCGAGAGTGGTAGCCGTGGTAAAGGGTTGGAGGTCTAGCGTGAGTGGGATCACATCGAAGCCCTTTTTCATCATCAAGTACGCTGCAACGGGGGAGTCTATGCCTCCTGATACAAGAGCGACTAGTTTCCCCCGATTGCGGCCCATTTCGATCGCCAATGAAATGTCTTATGCCAAGGATTTCGCTATTTCGGAAGTCGCGTCCACTATCTTGTCGACTTCTTCCTCCGTGTTAAAGTAGTGGAAAGAGATACGGACGGAACCCTGCTTCTCTAAACCCAAGCACTTCATGAGTGGCATGCAGCAGTGGTGTCCAGAGCGTGTTAAGATTTTCCAGTTCTCGTCCAAGATGATTGAGACCTCATGGGAGTTCAGACCGCCCACGTTTATCGAGGTAACGCCAGCCCGTACCATCAAATCCTCTGTGCCATAAGTCGTCACTTTTTCAACACCTTTTAAACCGTCGAGGAGATGTTTGGTGAGCTTCCTTTCCTGCTCCTCGATTCGCTCCACGCTTATCTCACGTATGTACTCGGCTGCCCTTCCGAGCCCTATGACCCCAGGAATGTTTGGGGTCCCAGCATCAAAGCGCTGGGGTGGTTTTTTTAGCACGTGTTCGAGCAATCCAACGGACTCGATCGTTCCCCCACCTATCTCTGGAGGTTCGAGCTCTTCCAGAAGTCCTTCGCGAACCCATAGGACTCCAGTTCCCTGTGGGCCGAGTGGACCCTTGTGCCCACTGAAGGCGAAGAAGTCGCAGTTGAGTTTTTTGATATCACAGGGCACGTGACCAACTGTCTGCGAGCCATCGACTAGGAGCAAGCCGCCGCTTTCATGCACAAGCTTGCCGATCTCCGCGATGGGTTGGATAGTCCCGAGCACGTTGGAGATGTGGATGAGGGCAACTAGCTTCGTTTTGTCTGAGAGTTGCTCCTGCACTTTCGCCGGTGAGATGAGGCCCCCTTTATCCGCCTCCACGATTTTCAGTTTCAGCCCCACCTTCTTCGAGAGCCTCTGCCAAGGGATCATGTTCGAGTGATGCTCGAGGTTGCTGTAGACTACCTCGTCGTCGGCGCTCCATTTCAGCCCACTCGCGACGAAGTTTATCCCCTCGGTCGCGTTTCGCGTGAACACGATTTCCTCCGGTTTGGCGTGGATGAGCTCGGCCACTTTCTTTCGCGCTTCCTCGAATTTCAGGGAGGCCTTGTGGGCTAAACTATATGCCCCCCGCTCTATGTTCGCGCAATAGTCCCGGAAGTACTCGACCATCGCCTCCCAAACTGGTTTTGGGGTTGGGGTCGTAGCGGCGTTATCGACGTAGATGTACTCTTTCGTGAGTGGTATGTCTGCCCTGACCTCTTCTACACTTTTCATTTAGGTTCCTCCGGATTCAGGCTGCCCTGTCTATATCCGCCAGCATCTATTGTGACGAATCTATATCCGAGTGAGGTTAGCTCTCGATTTATGGAATCTAAAAGCGGTTCATCGAAGAATTTTGCCCGTTCATTAGCCCCCACCTCGATTCGGGCGATATCACCGTGGTCCCTGACCCTTACTTGTTCGAATCCTTGGTCGCGGATGAATTTCTCCGCCCTTGCTATTCGCTGAAGGCGCTC
>CAZCRN010000104.1:0-3193 GCA_964501125.1 Hadarchaeota archaeon (SeqCode)
CTCAGCCAGGCGTTTTTATATCTCTTTAGGGGAGAGAGGGCACCGAAACTAATCCGCCTCTCATCCCCTCCCTTGCGGAAGGGGACTTCCCGGCGGTAAAGTTACGGTAAAGTTAAATAACCGAGGAAAGCCCAGACTACACGAGGTGACTCATTGGACGAGAAAAGCTGGAAGTTATCGAAGGCCGAATGTGAAAAGAATTCATGCGTGTGCTCATCCTGATTAACTCGTTTTTGGTAAGAGCATGACTTGGCACGGGCTTTATTCTGTAACTTGGAACATCACTAGCAAGTGCAACTTCTCTTGCAAGCACTGCTACGTGCCAGCACCCGGGCGGGGAGATCTGACAACTCGCGAAGGGAAAAAGCTGTTGGATGAGTTGGCGGATTTTGGAGTCGAGAAACTTTATGTTAGCGGTGGGGAGCCGCTCCTCCGAAAGGACTTGTTCGTACTCTTGAGATACGCGGTCGATGCCGGGCTGCAGGTTGACACCATCACCAATGGCTGGGCAGTAACGGAAGGTGCAGCCCGCTCTTTCAAGCGAAGCGGGGTCGATCACGTGTCCGTAAGTGTCGATGGTATAGGGGAAACCCACGATCGGTTCAGGAACAAGCCCGGTTCGTTCGAACGGTGCGTGCGGGCAACCGAGCTGCTAAAACAGGCCGGGGTGAAAGTTTACCTATCACCGACCATCTCTAGGCACAACCTAGGAGAACTCCCCGATTTGTTGTCGCTTGCGGAGGACCTCGGCGTGAACTTCTCGGTCAAATTGCTGGTACCGATCGGCCGCGCGGAAGCTTTGGGGGGCTATCGCCTCACCCCCGGGGAGGTAAAACGGGTCTACGAATTTCTCATCGCGAAAAGGGATGAGTTCGGCGATGGGCCCAACATATCCACAACGTGCAACCCTTATTCCATTTTTCTCGCGGGGCGGCGCAGACCTAAGGACAGCCGAAGAATTCGTGGAGGTTGCACGGGTGGCATAACCCTCCTGTGTGTTTCCGCCGATGGAAACCTGATGCCTTGCTCCAGGCTTCAGCTCGTCCTCGGAAACGTTCGCAAAGATTCATTGAAAGACGTTTGGTACTCCTCGGAAGTATTGGCCACCCTCAGGGATCGGGACAACCTGAAAGGGAAGTGCGGCGCGTGCGAGTACAAGAATTGGTGCGGCGGATGCAGGGCGATGGCACTAGCCCAACACGGCGATTATCTGGCAGAGGATCCGAACTGCTGGATCGATGGAACGGCTCGGTAACTCTATTTTAGTTGTCTGAGTCTTACGGTATTCGGTGAACCGATGTCCCGCGCTAAGCTAGCAAACATCTCAGTCGGCGATGGTTTCCCGGTTGCAGTCGTGGGCACCCTAAATCTCAGCCCAGAATCCTTTTATCCAAGTTCGGTTGTTCGAGGCCCAGGCGAAGCAATCGGCCGCGCGCAGCGAATGCTCGAGCAGGGCGCGCAGATAATCGACGTTGGCGCGATGTCAACGAGGCCAGGTTCGAAGCCAATTCCTCCCGAGCTAGAGCGCAAGCGACTGATTCCTGTCGTGCGAGCGCTCGCGAAGGAGTTCGAAGCGCCAATTTCCGTTGATACCCAACGCGCTGAGATCGCGGGCTTATCGCTCGAGGCCGGAGCCCAGATAATAAACGATGTAAGCGGTTTCAAAACCGATCCCCGAATGGCGCGCGTGATCGCAGACTTCGGATGCTCGGTAGTGCTCATGGCTGCAAAACGAAAACCTGGGGATGCTCGAACTATTTCGGAGATCACGCGAGCGCTACGTGAGAGCTTGCGGATCTGCGATCGCTACGACATCGACCGCCGGCGCGTGGTCATCGACCCGGGGATCGGTTTCGACAAAGGGGTGAAGTACGACCTCCGCATCCTCGCGAATTTGGAGAAATTGAAGGGATTGAGACGACCGATTTGCGTTGCGGTGTCGCGGAAATCCTTCATAGGCCAGGTGCTGAACCTGCCCGACCCTGCCGGCCGGCTCTGGGGTTCACTAGCCGCGACCACGGTTGCGGTGCTCAATGGCGCATCGGTCATCCGGACCCACGATCCCCGCGAGACCTCGCATGTGATTCGCGTGGTCGAGGCGATCGGGCGGGCGAGGTAGTCGAATGGAAATCCTCGGTATACGGATGCCGCTAATCAAGCCGGGAGATGACCTACCGGCTGCGATCCTCAAAGCAACGAAACAAGTCGGCGGTCTCCGCGATGGCGATATTGTAATCGTTGCATCGAGCGCAGTGGCGACAGCCCAAGGAAGGCTCAAACGGCTGAGTGATGTCAAACCCTCCGCCCGGGCAAGTCGGCTAGCGAAACGCTGCGGCTTGAGGCCTGAGTTCATCGAGCTAGTGCTGCACGAGGCTGATCGTGTGCTTGGAAGCGTCCGCGGGTGCTTGCTCACGCTTAAGGATGGTCTGCTCTGCCCGAACGCTGGGGTCGATTGCACGAACGCCCCGCTCGGCTACGCGGTGCTGGCACCCAAGCAGCCCGAAAAAGCCGCTCGAGAGATCCTGAAAGGGCTCAGGCGGAGGGGTAGCGCACGTTTAGGTGTTATCATTGCGGATAGTCGGGTCCAGCCCTTACACATTGGGACGGTTGGTCAGGCGCTTGGCGTGGCTGGGATCGAGCCTGTGATAGATTGCCGAGGCCAACGTGACCTGTTTGGCAGACGGCTGCGGATGACATATCGCGCGATCGCTGACCAACTCGCATCGGCTGCGCAGGTGGTGATGGGCGAGGGTGCTGAGGGCGTGCCCGCCGTTATAATTCGTGGTGCAGATGTCACATTCACGGATCGACCGAAGTTCTCATCAAAAATCCTACCAAAGCGCTGCATCTACGCTGGCTCACTGGGGATTACAGAACTTTACGAATGATCTCAGACAGTGTATGAGATTTAAAAACAAAAAGCTCGGCAGACCTTTCGGCCGCCGAGCGAGGCAGTAGCTCAACACCCCCATGGCGCATATGATTCTAAGAGCCAAGGAGATAAATAATTTTGGAAAAGCGCCGAGGGCAACATATCCACTCAGTCGGAGGAATCACTCTAACTTTTTAAGGACTTTCTCGAGCCGCGTGAGCATCTCACGCTTTAGCCCGATGAATACCCCGCCCGGCTTCCCGCTGACAAAAGTTGCCTCGTTTGGCTTGATTATCTCGTTGAGCACGGGAGACTCGATAT
>CAZCRN010000105.1:0-3120 GCA_964501125.1 Hadarchaeota archaeon (SeqCode)
AATTCGAGGAAGCGCGCAAGAAGCTCCTCGACTTGCTGATAAACCAAGGGCTATCAGGTGGAGATATCCTGCAGCAGATCCATCGCGAGATATTTAATCTCAAGCTGCCTGAGCCCACAAAAATCAAGTTGATCGAGCGGGTTGGCGAATACGATTTCAGGCTCACCGAGGGTGCCAGCGATCGCATCCAGCTGGAGGCAGTCCTAGCACATTTTCGCTTCGTTGGAAAGGGCTCAAAGGTTAGCTGATTGGGGTTCAAATGTTCAAACCTTGGGCTGATAAGCACCAGCCACGCGGACTACACGAGATCGTTGGACAAGATTCCGCGCTTAAGGCCGTAATGGAGTGGGCTGGAAGCTGGGAGAAAGGTCGACCGAAAAAGCCAGCTGCGCTATTTTATGGGCCCGCGGGAACGGGCAAAACTGCTGCAGTAGTGGTGCTCGCAAAGCGGATGGGTTGGGACCTAATCGAGCTAAACGCCAGCGATAAACGCACGTTTGCGATAATCGACAAGGTAGCTGGAACTGCGGCCACGACCGGGACGCTACTCGGCGGCATCGCTGGCAAACGTTTGGTGGTGCTAGACGAGGCCGACAACGTTTATGGGAAAGAGGATCGCGGCGGATATCGCGCGATCGTCAAGCTGCTCGAACAGACTCAAAATCCAACCGTGCTGATTGCGAACGATCGGTACGCGATACCTGCAAATGTCCGAGCGATGTGCACATCCATAAATTTCAGACGCCTGACCCAAGATGCAATCGTAAAAAGGCTTAAGCAAATCTGCAGCGCCGAAAAAATCGAAGCCGACCCCACAGCGCTAAATGTCATAGCAGAGACCGCGCGAGGTGACCTGCGCTGCGCGATAAATGACCTACAAGCCGTGGCCAGCGGGAAACGGCGGCTGATGATCAAAGATATCATCCTCTACAAGCGAGATCGCGAGATGAACATATTTTCGGCGCTCAGCGAGCTTCTGCGTGCAACGACTTGCCAGAAAGCGCGCGAAGTCATGTGGGCGCTCGACCGCTCGCCGGATGACGCAATTGGATGGATAAGTGAGAACGTGCCACGCATGCTCACCGATCCCGCTGACCTTGAACGTGTGTGCGATACGCTCGCTCGTGCGGACGCCTTCTTCGGCCGCGTCAAGCGAAGGCAGGCATACGGGATGTGGAGTTATGCATCCGATTTGATGAGCGCAGGAGTTACGCTGGCCCGCAAAGGCAAGCTAAAATACGTTAAATTTCAGCCGCCGAGCTCTGGGATGCTGTATCGGCGCACTACGGTAACGCGAGCCGTGCGCGATAGCTTGGCACGCAAAATCGCCGCGCGCTGCCATACCTCAAGCAGGGTGGCGCGGAAGCACTTCATCCCTTATTTCAGTGTTATTTTCAAGCACAACCGAAAGGCCAGCGAGCGCATAGCAGCGGAGCTCGAACTCGGAGATGCTGAAGTAGGCTACTTAGTTAAGACATGATTCTGTTCATTCGAGTTGCAAAGCGCCGAGGAGGGGCGCTATAAAAATACCCGGTTAAAAGGGGGTGAATAATTAGAACATCACTTTCTCAAAACTCAGCCTCTTGAGTTCCTTTATGGTGTCGAAATCCGGGTCGTCGGAGATTATCGAGAAGATGGCATGGTTCAAACTGCAAGCGGCGTGGATGGCATCCCTTGGTTTAACCCCATATTTCTCCACGAGCTTTATCGCCCTACCTACATCTGCAATGCTCGTATCAACGACTTCTAGGTTGGGGAATTTCAGCACCTGCTCGGCGGCTTTCACGGCCTCTCTCCTCGTGGCCATCTTCCAAGTGACCCAAAGCACCTCATCGATGGTCAAGGAACATGTTAACCCGTTTATATCCCCTCTCGCCAACGCTCGCAGGGCCCTCGTCGCGGCCTCTGCCTTCGCACCCTTGAAAACGATTGGGCAAATGAACAGGTTCGAATCGCAATAGAACATGGCTCTACCCGAATTGGGAGTAATAGAGTTCGTCCCAATCGATCTGCTTGGGGAGCCTGCTCTTATTTTTTACAACGTTCAACAAGTCGTCAACGGCCTTTTCTGGATCAAGCGAAGGGTAAATCAAAATCGTCCCTTCTTTCACATCGAAGGAAACCTCATCGCCGGGGGATATTTTGAATTCGTCCCTCAGCTCTTTTGGTATCACGACTTGGCCTTTGGGCCCAACCCGACCTTTGACTTTCATACCACCGAGTCATAATTAGTTATACCAATTATTTATACTTACTAGGAACAGGATCGACCAACTTGATAAATTTTAAGAATACGCTGCTTCTGCAGTACCTTCTCGCCAATTGCAAGTGCTAGCTAACTAACAGCGTTCTAAATTGACCTAGCAAAGGTTCGAATCGGGACTCTTTTTACCTTCGCCTTGTCGAAGTGCACATCCTCGCTGACGATTGAGCGCTCCCCCAGCCGCTTCATGACAGCTAGGTGCAACGCATCGCGAGGTCTCAGCTCGAGCGCCTCCATCTCCCGCGTCATTTCCCATACATCACCGTGCGTAACCGGGACTACTTTTAAGTGTCTTAGAGCTAGCACTGTCCTGCACATCTCAGCGGCGGCTCTGATCCCAGCCACTCTTGAGACCGCCCAAGCTATCTCGTCAAAAGTCAGACAACATGTCTTGGCCCTGATTTTCTTGAGATTCGCCAAAATTCGTTTTGCCGCATCCCCCAACTCATCTTTTGCGAGAAGTGCTAGCACGAACACGTTTGTGTCGAGGTATACCATACTTATCACCAAACACCTCTTCGTAAAGCTCATCGCCCCACACGATTTCGGAGGATTTTCTCCCGAATTTCTGGGAGAATTCAAAAATTTTTTTAAGGGGATCTTCAGGCACTTTTTCCACCACTATACGCTCGCGCTCAATGTCGAGGAGCACGATATCATCAGGTTTCACTCCGAGCTTTTCTCTTATTGCCTTCGGGATCACGATTTGCCCCTTTGGCCCAACCCTTGTTTTCAACTTCATGTTATCCTAAGTATAACTTAAAGTAATACTTATTTTAAGCTTATGATTGACCAAATCTAAGAAGACGAATAAAGGTCGTTAGCCAAGCGGTTTATCAGTCTTAACTAGGACTTGA
>CAZCRN010000106.1:0-3106 GCA_964501125.1 Hadarchaeota archaeon (SeqCode)
TCTCGGCCGTATGACTATCAAAAATCAGGCTTGTATGTTGGTTTTGAACCTATAGTCCTGACAAAAGCAGGGCGCCTGTCATACAGAAGTCCTAAAAGAAGCCCGATTTCACCTTCTTGACCTATGGTGCGGGGGAGGGGATTTGAACTACCACATGCGAATCTTCGACTCCTGCGATCTTCGTTTCTCCGAGTCGACCGCGCTCCCCGCGATGTGATTCTATGTACGGGTCGCCGCCGCAGAGCGGGCACACGTCGGGCCACGCGTTCTCGCTGACGGATATGTATTCCCCGCAGGACGCGCAGCGCACGGAGCCCGAACATCATTTTCGACCTTCGACGGTCATAAACCCGAACTCGCCGTCTTGGATTTTTCTCACCCTGCAGTCCAGCTGAACAAAGCGCACCCCCAGACGCTCGAAGAAGGAGGCAAGGGGCGGCGCGTTTTTTCTGCGGACGGCCAGCACAGGGGCATTGGGAAGCGGGCGCCAGTAGAAGAGACCGGAGAGAATGCCCCTGTACGAGTACTCCCTGCGGGCCCTGCCCGCCGCCACCCGCTGCTCGGAGAGGGCCCCCCTGTACGGGCCGCGCTTGTGGAACCTGCCGGTGCCTGCCCGTCGCTCCGACCAGCCGTAGAGGAGACGCCTGATGTGTTTCTGACTTCTACCCGCGCCCCTGAAGCTGTAAATGAATACGGTAAACCTTTTACCGACTAGCTTCTCCTTAGTTGAACGGGCATCTCGTTCGGCCAAGTGAACGCCTCGTCTTAGGGGGATGGAGCGGGATCTTATCGGGCGGGGTGCCCTTTTAGGATCGCCTCATCTCGTCCGCCAGCTTATTCTCAAACCCGTCCGTCCTATCGCTTCCCACTTCTCGCATTCGTCAGGACGGGGAACATTTTCACCCGTTTTTGTCTGGGGTTTAGGGATAGAAGCGGTTTTCCCGGAGAGAGGTAGGGTGCGGTAAAGCTCCTAAAAACATCGCCTTTTTCGTCACGGTCAGCACTTCCCGGTTTCGACGCTAAAAGCGACCGACCTCGTTCGAGCTGATTTTTGCTCCCCAAGTCTTTAGCGACTTGAGGAACAGCTAGGACCGAACCCTGTCAATGAAGGCGAAATAGCACACAAAGCTAATGTTTTAGGTCGCCCATTGAGGGATTCTAATCCTCTTGCTGAGTCCCTTGTGGTCTCCCCGGAAAGGGCTCGCCTCGATCAAGCCCAGGCCGGACATCCACCTCACAAGCTTCCTGACTTGCTTGCAACTCACTGGACTCTCGCCTCGTTCTTCGGACAGGCTTCTGTATTCCTCAAGGAGCTCCCCAGTCAGGACGAAGGCTCGATCGGAACTCTTCAGCCGCCTTATCAGCGCCGTGAGGAGTAAACGCTCGTGCCCGCGCAAGGTCTCCAGGTCCTCCTCCCAAACCTTCGGATGAACTAAGGGCTTTGCCCTCTCGGCGTGCTCGGGGGTCACCTCCCTTGCACCCTCCTCGTCCGCGATCTCCCCCGCACATCGCAACAACCTGATCGCGAGCCCCGCGTCTCCCCGCTCGGAGGCGACTTTCGAAATCAACCCGACGGTCTCCTCGGAAACCGCTCCCCGCACGAACGCGACCTCGACACGATCCAGCAGGATCTCCTTCAGCTGCCGGGCGCTGTAACCTCCGAGTTCGACCCGGTTGTGCAGAAAGGTGCTCTGGGTGGCCCCGTCGAGCAGGTCCAACAGGCGTGGATCGTGCGAGATTGAGATCAAGCTAATCCGGTTGGGGCCCTCTTGGCCGTTCCACTGCCTGCAGAGCAGGTAAGGGAGCTCCGAGCCATACTGCCGGATGTGAAGGTCCAGCCAGTCCACTATCAGGACGAGGTAGGATCTCTCCATGCTCAGCCTCTCAACAATCTTCTCGAAGCAGTACTGGGTGGGATAACCTCGCCGGGGCAGATTGAAACCGTAGCAGCTCGCAAGTCTCCGGGCGATTAGGTAAGGCGTCCGCTGTTCCCGGCAGTCAATGTACACGCATTTCAGGCGAAAACTCCTTCCTTTGGCCGCGGACTCGAGTATTTGACCGAACCTCAAAGCCAGCGAGGTCTTACCAGATCCGCTCGGTCCGTGGATCAAAACCTTCTGGCTTGCTCCACCTTCGAGGAGGGGCCTGAAGAATCGGACAAGCTTCCTGAACTCCTCCTCGCGGTCAACGAAATCCTTGGGGACGTAATAGGGCCCGAGCTTGGACACATTTTTGAAGACGGATCTCCCGATGCGTTCCAGCCCCCGACGCAAATTTTTTCCTCCTCTACCACAGACATGCCTAGGCGACTCGGATGAACATCACGATGTTTTCGGCGTCACCTCGCTGCTCCTTTTCCCCTCATCCCTAGATCGCCGAGCTTGTCTGCTATTCCAAGGAACCAGTCCTGCAGAGCTGACCTAGCGCCCAGTTTTCGGTTAGACCCTAGGGCCCGTCTTCGCGCGCCTCTCGGCCCTTGAGATTGCTCTGGATGCTTCCGACTTCGTGATGTCAGCAGGGTAGTCGATGCCCAAGCTGTCCAAGAACTTTTTCTGCCTCTCGGTCGCTGGCTGGTCTTTCCCCCCGGTGGCGTTTCCCCGTCTTTCTTCGCCGATCCGCTCCATCCTCCTATCCCTTGCGCGCTCTTGGAGGATAGTCCTGGCGGCGTCGGGGTCGTGAATTCCGACCCTCTCGAGGTCGCTCAAAATCTGTTTGTACTCCTCAACGTAGTCCTCAATCTTCATGACCCAACCTCCAACCCAATTTCCTCGTGTGCTTTTAAGCAATTTCCGGGGAGAGAGGGCGCCGAAAGTAATCTTTTATAGAGAGAGACAGGCACATACACACGATGCGGAGAAACAAGATCGACAAGTTCATTAGGGGGAAGCCCGAGTACGCCGAGATCCTCGCGGCTGCCATCAAAGTCGAGGAGGACCCGCCTGAGGAACTAGTCCGCAGGCACGGGTGGAAGTGGCACCACGTTGGCGCCCATCCGGGCAGGCTCACCAAGCTCGTCAGCGAGGGCATCGTCAAGGTGGTTTCGAAGGGCAGGCGGGGCACGCGCTACAAGCTGGTGGATCGCGAGGCCGTGGTGAGAGCCCTGAAG
>CAZCRN010000107.1:0-3066 GCA_964501125.1 Hadarchaeota archaeon (SeqCode)
CCCGCCCTTCCAGCACTTCAACGGTGGTGCCCGGGTAGTTCGAAACTATCACGTCGGCTCCGGTCATTTGGTGAAAAATCGCACTTTTTCCGACGTTCGAGGCACCGGCCAGCACCATAACTATTTCAATGTCACGCTTTCTCCCCATATCATCACGTCCCGCCATCGGACAGAAACGCGCCAACTGGTTAAGTTTTCACAAGAATTTTGGAGGCTATATTGCGGCTTAATGCTACTCGTGTGTCGCCGCACCGTACCATCAAAGCTCCGCGTGGAAGTTTTTCGGTGACTTTGATCTTTGACCCTGGAAGGATATTGAATGACAACAAGCGCTCAAGGGATCCTCTCTCTTCGGGAATCGCCGCGACGGTGCACTCCTTATTCTCGGTGGCATTGGTTAACTCGACTGCCTTCACCTTGGCTGCTAGCCCCTCTGCACTTGGAATCGGACTGCCATGGGGACACGTATCGGGTTTTCCTAAAACATCGTTGATCTTATCCGCGAGCTCATCATCAAACGCGTGCTCTAACTTGCAGGCTTCCTCATGAACCCCGAGCAAATCGTGTCCTAAGACATCGCTGAGCAGCCTCTCCGCAAGTTGGTGCCGTCGCACAATGCGAATAGCTTGCATTTTTCCTTTTTTAGTTAGTTTTACCCCAGCATAGCGCTCATAATCGATCAGACTTTTTCTCCGCAGTTTCTTGAGCATCTCTACTACGCTTGGATCTTTGATTTTAAGGCTCCTAGCCAGATCTTTGGTCTTAACCGTACCGTTGGCTTTTTCTTGGTGCCTGTAAATCATCTCAAGATATTCCTCTTCGGCAGGGGTTAACATAGCTATCAATTATTAGGTTTCCCTAAATCTATTTAAAAGTTAGGGTTCCCTAAAAAGACACGGTTGAACGCGTCTTCCTAAGAATTGTCGGCGCTCTGTCAAGCTCTCCTCTTAGCCTCTGCAATCCCTCAGCATCGTTCTTGACAACCACGATTGGGGCTGGGGCCTGCTCTTTCAGTTCCTCCTCGGATTTCAGGAATAGCTCCTCGTAATCGTCACGCCGATAATATGTTTCCATCAAATCCGTTGGCACCATGTGCGCGTCCAGGTCCTCGGGATGGCCGCTTTTGAACCCTCGAACTATGCGGTCATAGCAAACTTCGTATGGACAGTAGATGTACACCAAGAGCGAGCGATCCAGCACCTCACGGTCGAAGTATCCGAGTGCTCGCGTATAGTTGTTTCGTGAAAACTCGGCGAATATTATCCTGCCCGGTTTTCTAAGCTCCTTGAGCCGACGATTGACCTCCTTCAGAACATCGTCGTAGATGGAACGGTCCGTGATCTGGAACCCACCTTCGGCACGCACGTGCTTTTTGAAATCGACGTTTTGCTCGACGATTTCCTTGAGGATCGGGAAATCATCCACCCGCATGAATTCCTCCTCAAATCCTTCGGCACGCATTCGGTCGGCCAACATACAGTAAACGACGGATTTTCCACAGCCCGGGCGCCCCAGCAGAAAGATGTATGAAAACATGCTCACACGCCAAAGATCTCGCGTATGTATTTTGTTTCAGCTTCCAAAAGTTCTCTGTGCTTGAGTACCTGCTCGAGATCCCTCAGCGCCGTTTCCAAGACCACGACCTCCACGCCTTTAGCCTTCACGATCTCAGCGTACCTGCGCAGGTTCTCGCGCTTCAACGCTCCCGACTCCAAGTGAAGCGGTGGGTGGAAGATTCGTTCGCCCACGATGTAATCGTTGAGGTGCAGCTCCCGCACGAACTCGGCCGGCAGGTCATCCATCACGCGCTCGGGCTCTGCTGGAACTTCTTTCCCCGAATCCCCACGGGTCAGCCAATGGCCCAGGTCGAAGTTGAGGTAGACTTCGGCACCCCCCTAGCGGGCCTCCTCGACTATCCCAATGCACTCGTCGAGCTCTGTGAAAATACCTTCAAACGCGGTGTTGTTCTCGAGACACAACACCAAATCCCTATCGGTTGAAAACCGGGCGAGCTCAACTAAGCTTTTGATGAGGGCCTCGCGAGCGCGTTCTCGGTACGCTCCTTTTGTATGATAAAAAGGCACGTTTCCTGCGTGGAGCGTCAGATACTTCATGCCCGTTTCGGCTGCGAACTCGATGTACCGCTTGTGCAACTCAACTGCAAGAGTTCGCTCTTCCTCCTGGGCGCAGCAAATGTTGGAGCCGACGTAGCTGTATGGTAAATGAAGCGAGAGCGTTACATCGTTAGACCCCGCGAATTCTCGGATCTCGCGCCTTCGCTCGGAGCTGAAATCCAAGTAAGGACACTGCGCATCCGCATCGAGTTCAACGTGGTTAAGCCCGAGCTCGCGGGTTATGGTTATTTGCCCTTCCACATCAGCCTTAGCCTTTAGGATGCCCAACGCGTTCATCGAGCTGAGGTCTATTTTGCCTGATCTAACGCTTTCTTTTTCCGCATCGGTCAGGTAATCAAACACAAGACAGTTGGTATAGTCACGACCGAGCCTCATGCGCCTCATTTATCTTGGGCGCACGTTTTAATATCTGTATCTAATGATCGCCAAAAGATGCCCGACTTCGACTCTATTTTCTAGTCTAGTCTGAAACTTTGGATCATGCGCTCAAATGTGGAGGCTGGTTCCCCCATACGAGTTTCGCTCTGCGCTATATATATCAATCAGCGTTTGCTAACTCTCACGAGGCGTCTAATATGACAAAAATCGTCTCAGCCGAGCGCCCCGCCACCAAAGAAAAACGCCAATACCACATCGCCTGTGCCCCTGGCGAAGTCGCGCGCTATGTGCTAATACCGGGCGACCCCGAGCGCGTTCCTAAAATAGCAAAATTGTGGGATAAATCCCGCGAAGTGGCTTATCACCGCGAGTTCCGAACTTTCACGGGCAAGGTCGGAGGCGTTCCAATTACTGCGATCTCGAGCGGGATCGGGTGCCCAAGCTTGGCCATAGCCGTCGAGGAGCTAGCCGCAATAGGGGCTGATACTTTTATTCGGGTCGGCAGCTGTGGCGCGATCCAGCGTGAAGCCCTGGTCGGTGATTTGGTGATCTC
>CAZCRN010000108.1:0-3044 GCA_964501125.1 Hadarchaeota archaeon (SeqCode)
CGAAAATGCCGCGCTAGAAGCAGCAATAGAAAGGCAATCGTTGTTTATATATAAACTTTATCAAAGTGTCGGCGGTCGCGAGGATGAAGGAACCCAAACGCATGGAGTTGCCCCGGGAAGTTTGGATGGGGCCGCGAGTGATTAGACGTGTCTCAGATGTTTGCAGCCGGTTGTGCCCACCCGAAAGCCGCGCTTTGGTCGTTGCCGATCCTCTAACTTTTAAATTGGTTGGCCAAGGGATCTGTCGCTCACTTAGAAGAGCGAATTTTGATGCCAAACATGTGTTGATCAAAGAAGCCGACATGAGGACCGTGGCAATTGTACGCAAACTCATTAAGGGTAAAATCGATTTTTTGCTGGGAGTAGGGGGTGGCAGACCCATCGATGTCGCAAAGTTCGCCTCGTTCCGCGAGGATAAGCCATTTATCAGCGTCCCGACGGCAGCCTCCCACGATGGTATAGCCTCAGCCCGTGCCTCGATAAAGGGCAGGCGGCAACCGACGTCGATCGAGGCCCATGCCCCAATTGCAATCATTGCTGACACGTTGATAATCAAGCGGGCGCCATATCGTCTCTTGGCGGCAGGGTGTGGGGATATTATCGCGAACTATACCGCGGTACGCGATTGGGAGCTCGCCCACCGCCTACGAAAGGAGCCATACAGCGATTATGCCGTCGCCCTATCGCTCATGACTGCCCAGCTCGTGATAGCAGGCGCCGAGGTAATAAGAAAAAATACGGAGGAAAGCGTGCGCAAAGTCGTGAAGGCACTAATCAGCAGCGGGGTGGCGATGAGCATAGCTGGCAGCAGCCGACCTGCAAGTGGCTCCGAGCATCTCTTTAGCCACGCACTCGATCTAATCGCCCCCAAACCAGCCTTGCATGGCGAGCAATGTGGAGTTGGTGCAATAATGATGATGCGCCTGCACGGGGGCGACTGGCATGAAATCCGAGACGCGCTTCAAACCATAGGTTGTCCGACCACCGCCAAAGAACTCAGGATACCTCCGAAGTACATAATTAAGGCCTTGACTACTGCCCATCGCATCCGGCCCGAACGCTACACGATTCTTGGTGATGGGCTCAGCAAACGTGAGGCCGAACATTTGGCGGCAGAAACTGGAGTCATCTAGCAATCGCTTTGAGGTCTTAAGGGTGGAGCCCAGGTCGGTATTGAAACACCTTCGGGAATTCGCTCTACGCGAACTGAAGGAAAAGCGAGCGGGCCGCGTTTGCGTCCGTCGAGTTAAGATGGAATCGCTACTGATGCGGGGTTGGCTCCCCGATACAATAGTTCGGAGAGTGAAAGGTGTCCATTATCTCGTCTGCGTTTTCCGCGGCGATACGATGAGGGTATACTACATAGGCAGAAATGGCATATCGTTAGGCGCTAGTGAATTTGCTGGGCCAGAAAAGGACGAGATATGGAAGGATATCTCAAGAAAAAGCAAAAACATTTTCGCTCTTCTCCCGTAGATGAATGATGCCTTTCAAAGAGCATTATAATCGGTCCTTTTAGATTTTTAGGCAAATCATCGGACTTTTGACACGTCAGCTATTTCTAGGAGATGAGCGAACATTTTTTGGGCACCATCCAGCTATGTTGGTTCCCGCTGTTGAATCCTCAACCACTTCTCTCGAATTTTTGAGGCAATTTCACCATTTTTGATGATGACCGAGCCGCGGTAACCGCAGTCTTGGCAATCGTAGACGCCCCATATCTGCGGCAATACCCACCTCACCTTAGAGGAGCCGCATCGTGGGCAATACACGGCTTCCTCCAGTTTCATCTCCATTAAAGCTCCAGTAGCTTGGTGTGCACACCCTCGGCAATTACGACTTCGGCAGCGTATCCCTTGCTGATGGGCCCAGGGTTGACGATCAGGGTCCGCCCGAGTCTGTCGGTATTGCGCCCCTCGTGCACGTGGCCACAGAGTGCCGCCAGCGGCTGCTTTTGCTGGATTAGCTGTTTGATGCTCTTACTGCCGGCGTGTTGCCCCCCAGCGGTTTGGTCGACACGTGTGCCGTGCGGTGGTGTATGGGTGACCAAAACCCAGTTCTCCCCAACGTTACGCGTTGGTTCATTCAATTCTTCTTGAATCTCGGCCTCCGTGTACTCGAACGGTGTGTTGTAAGGGGTTATGTTTGAGCCACCCAAGCCGACGAAAGTCACATCCTCGAGCTGGGCGCACTTGCAGTGCAGGTTAACGTGATGCTTATCGAGCACCTGGAGGATCGACTTCGGGTCGCAGTTACCTGGCACGGCAAAGGTTGGCACTTTCGCAGCCTCGATTTTAGCCAAGATGTCCTCAGCCACGCTTATCGGGCCGAAATCCGTGAGGTCGCCGATGAGCACGAGGCAGTCATAGCTGCGCTGTAGGAACTTCGACAAGTTGCTATCGGCGCTCGGCAGCCCATGGAAGTCGGCAACTGCCAGAATACGCAGGTCACCACCTGTGATTACTGAGGGGCAGAGGTATTAAAAGGGTACGGGTCTTTTTAAGACGTCAAGTGTGTGCACGTAGCACGACTGGCTTTTTGCCTAAAAATTCCGCAGCCGTTAAAATTTTCTTCCGGCGGCGCTTAGCAGCTTCCCAAACCTCGCGCGTCCACTCTTTGAACTTAGGTTCTCGCGGCAAGTGGTGGTCATAAATCATCAATTTCAGGTGGCTCCTCTCGATGATTCGGGAACAATTTTCCACCACCCGGTCCAGAGTGGTGCGTGTGAGCAAGTAGCCGAACATGTAGGTCATAGGACCATCTAGGATAAGCACATCTGGATTTTCCCGAATGATCCAATCCGCGTAATCCTCGATAATCGGACCATCTAAGTCAGACGAATGAATCAGCTTCTCGCCATCACGCTCGATCACGGTTGCAAAAACCCATCCGACTCGTGAGAACTCGATACCGTGGAACATCGGCGGGGTGAACCTAAGTCGCGTGCGGCCAAACTTGAACTCTGCTCCCTCCGAGAATCTGACCTCGATATCCTTGAACTCCAGCTCGGGGATAAGCTTAGAGGTATTCCAATTCTTCGCGCG
>CAZCRN010000109.1:0-3029 GCA_964501125.1 Hadarchaeota archaeon (SeqCode)
ATAGCGAAAATTCGAAAAATCGTTCGAGCGATCAAAGCTTGCCGCGGTGCTTAGCACACGATATGCAAGCGTAGCCCTTGTGCGATGGGGTGAATACACGCCGACGATCGATTCCTGGAATCCTCGGATCGATTCTGAAACCCCTTATCACAGATACTGCCTTCATGCGTGGGACCAAGCGTCCGCAATAAATGCACGAGACAGGCTGGCTTCGCCCCCCAGCTCGGTACAGGCCCCACTTCTTACCCTTCTTCCTGCGCCGTCTCCACATTTGATCGTCCTTGGACGCCGGCGGGTTGGCCGTAACCCGTCTTCTGTTTTCAGGCGGCATTCAGCTGAGCGGACTACCACCCGCCTTCAGCAGGCATTCCTCGGCGGCAATTTGTCCTTGCATCCCGCGGAATGGCCGTTTCATCCCTGCCGACCCGACCTCGACATTTCCTGTATCATAGCGCGAGTCGACGGGTATCGTTTCTGTGCCAGTGTCCGGCCTTACAGCCGGGCCCATTTCGGACCCGCGGTCCTGCTCGATGAACGGAGTTTCCTCAGGCTTGCGCCCGACAGCCGCCCACCAACTCGCCGGCATATTAAAAGTGTGTTTCACACTTTTAAAACATTGCAATAATGCTTAAGTGAATCGAGCGTAATTTCTAAACACAGGCGGTTGAGATGAAAAAAGGCGCGGAGTTGATAGATGACGTGCTCAAGCGGAGAACTTGGCTGTTAAAGGAAAACTCGAACACGCAGATCAGCCCCTCGCTAATAGATCTGCACATCTCCGCCCAGACGAATGAAGAATATGCCATAAGGCGATTGTACAGCACGGGTGTTGCTAAACGTCATCGAGAGGGTTCCATATACATCCACGACTTGCACAGCCCGTTCAAACCCTATTGCAATGGGATCGACGCCCGGGTTTTCCTGCTCGATGGGTTGAGGTTCCCGCATTGCAAGAGCGCTCCGGCCAGGCACTTCCTTTCCGCAGTCTACCAATCCATGGCATTCATTTTCTATTCGCAGCTTTTCTTCTCGGGCGCGCAAGCCATAGATTACTACAATTGGTTCCTTGCGCCTTTGGTGCGCCGCGACAAGCCGAGCCATGACGAAATCAAGCAGATCCTTCAAGGTTTTGTGTTCCAGCTCAATCAATCGAACCGAACAGGCGCACAATCTGCGTTCTCGAACGTTGGTATGCGAATAACGTGCCCGCCGTACCTCAAGGATGAACCTGTGGTATACGCCGGCGAGAGGCACAAGGACACATACGGCGAGTTCGAGGAAGAGGCTCGAATGATCTATCGGGCTTTTATGGAGGTTATGGGCGACGGCGATGGTAGTGGAGCACCTTTCACTTTTCCGTTGATTACGACCGCAATAACTCGGGACCTCAAATGGGATGATGAGCTAGTCGGCGTGACCATGGAGACGACTTCAAAGATGGGCTCGCCATATTTCATCAACCTCACGACCGATTACCTCGATGAGAAGTACGTGCACGCAATGTGTTGCCGTCTACTTGTGGAACACAGTGCAGGTGTGTGGATGGCGGGTGGCCTTGGCACCGGTTCCAATAAAGTAGTCACGGTGAACCTGCCGCATATCGCCCTCATCTCAAAGGGCGAGGCTGATTTCTTTTCTACCCTTGATGATGCAATGGAGGTCGCCCGAAGGGCCCTGCAGGAGAGCAACGCGATCATCAAGACATGCCTCGACAAGTGGAGGGTGTTGCCATTCCTGAAAATGAAGACAAAAGACGGCGCACCCTATTACAATTTCGATGAGCGGAGGCTCACATTCGGTTTCATAGGTTTGAACGAGTGTTTGCTCAATCTGATCGGTAAGCCGCTAATTTCCAAAGAAGGCCTCAAGCTTGGGCTAAAGATAATTGCGCATATGGGGGAAAACACTCGAAAGTTCTCGGAGCGGGACGATGTGATTTATACACTCGAACAAACCCCCGCCGAATCTGCAACCCACAAGCTCGCGTCGAGGGATAAGGCGAAGTTCGGAAGGCGAGCACACGTTCGCGGCACGCGTGGCAAGTGGTATTACACGAATAGCTCACATGTACCATACAATGCCGATGTCTCGATCATCGACAAGATCAGGGCTGAGGCGGAGTTCCATCCTTACCTCACGGGCGGTGCCATCTGTCACATCTGGATGGGCGAGTCGAGGCCGCATCCGGAATCACTCAAGGACTTGGTCCGAAGGTTAAGTCAAACGAATCTCGCGTACTTCGCATTTGCTCCAGACTACGGCATTTGTAGGAATGATCATGTTGTTCGAGGTAAGCTCACGAAGTGCCCGAAATGTGGGGCAAAAATTATTGACTACGTTACCAGGGTTGTTGGCTACTTCACACGTACTTCAAACTGGAACCCAGGTAAGCAAAAGGAGTATCAGGAGAGGAAGAGGTTTACCCTGAAGTAAACCTGCTTTACCATTCAACTTCTGGCTTCTTCTTCAAGCGCCTAATTGCCAAATAGCCAGCCGAGACCGCAAGACCCAGCCCAATCAATCCCAGAGCGCATCTTCGTCTGGTGGGTCGCGCAGCCGCTCGTTTGACAGGCTTTTTCTTTCTAACTTTCGCACTCGACATGCGATTCCCCCTAAAATGCTTCGACAATTTTGCCATGCATTTGGTCTGCCCTAAAATCGCCTGGGTCCAAAAATGATCTGGGATCAACTTTGGGCGATTAGTACCGACGGGCTGAACACGTCGCCGAAGCTTCGTGCTTACACCCCCGGCCTATCAACGGGGTCTACTAGCCCCAGCCCTTGTCTCGGCGATCCGAAGACCGCCAAGAATGAGTGCCTATTTTTGAGGATCGCTTCGGCCTTAGATGCTTTCAGGCCTTATCGACTGGCGCGTAGCTGCCCGGCTCTGCTCTATCGAACAACCGGTACACCAGAGGCGCCGGCAGCCCGTTCCTCTCGTACTGAGGCCACCTTTCCCTCAGGCACTCGACACCCCCGAAAGATAGCATCCGACCTGTCTCACGACGGTCTAAACCCATCTCACGTTC
>CAZCRN010000110.1:0-2975 GCA_964501125.1 Hadarchaeota archaeon (SeqCode)
CGTCGATGATATCGGCACGTGGTCTAAGACGACCTCCCGTGCCCAACACGAGCCAAGTTGTATCGCGTTGGACGGCCTCACCACCCAGGGTTCGCACGGCTTCGATGGTCGCTTGAGTATCGAAACTGATTAGCGGGTCAATGACTGTGGTCTCACCTCGCGCGAGCAACCCGATGGCAAATGCCCGGTGGGTGTAACTCTTCGAGGGTGGAGCGGTTATCTCGCCCTCCAGTGTGGATGGCTTAACTCTTAGCGAAACCACGGAAATCCCGCTAAACATTTACAAAAGCATTAATATAGGGGTTCGATAAACTGGGGTAAGCCTGTGGTGAAAAAATGATTCAGACCGCGAGTTGCAGGGGCAATTGCCTTTACGGCTGAATTAGCTCACGCTAGGCCACGGGTGTACTTCGCTCTTTTGCCACATGTTTTAATGTGTGCGTTGCTAACCACATTAGGAGGTGGTCGGTTTGTCTGAAATAGGCAAACGGATCCGACTTGAGCGGATAATAGACCGAAAGACTGGACGTTCCGTAATAGTACCAATGGACCACGGAATCAGCATGGGCCCAATTGCAGGCTTAGAGGACATGGCTGCAGTCATAGACAAAATCGCAGCTGGCGGCGCCAATGCTGTAGTGCTCCATAAGGGCATTGTGCGCACGGGCCATCGTGGATACGGCCGTGATATTGGGCTGATATTGCACCTCTCCGGAAGCACTGCACTTGGGCCAGACCCGAATAGCAAGGTCCTAGTTGCATCGGTTGAGGAGGCGATTCGATTGGGCGCTGACGCGGTGTCGGTGCACATAAACATAGGCGCCCCCAACGAACCCGAGCAGTTGCAGGCCTTGGGCACGGTCGCAGAGGCTTGTGCTAGATGGGGCATGCCTTTACTTGCGATGATGTACCCGCGTGGCCCGAAAGTGAAGAGTGAACACGACTCAGCGATGGTAGCGCATGCGGCGCGAGCTGGAGCGGAGTTAGGTGCAGATATCATCAAGACAAATTACACGGGGGACGTTGCATCATTCCGCAAGGTCGTTCAGGGCTGTCCAGTGCCCATCATAATCGCCGGCGGTCCGAAAGTGAAAACGGATCTCGATGTGCTAAAGATGGCTTCTGAGTCGGTCAGAGCGGGAGGCGCCGGTGTATCGATCGGTCGGAACGTGTTTCAGCATCGAAACCCAACCGGCATGGTGCGGGCGCTCTGCCGGATAGTGCATAGAGGAGCATCGGTCTCCGAGGCGGCGCGGGAGCTCAAGCGGTGAGTGAGTTGCGCAACTTGGTTTGGGTTAAGGCGGATTGGGCCGAGCCTTGGGAAGCACGGAAGCGCTTTATAGTGGGTGCCCTTGAAGCCGGAGCCGATGCGGCCGTGGTGCTCCCTCCCGAGGCAAAACTCGTGCATGAGTTGGGCGCGATGACCACAATCGCTAGCGAACCAGCTCCCGATGTAGACGTTGTGATGCTCAGCGCGCGATCTGCGGCCGAGGTCGAACGGGTCATAACATCGGCTACTGAGCTGCATAAGCAAGGCCGTAAGGTAGCAATTTATGTTGAGATAGCAGATAAAGCAACCGAGCTAGCGGCAGTCAAGGCCGGCAAGGCAGTTGACTTCTTGGTTGCAATCGGCCGCGACTGGAAGGTCATCCCGCTTGAAAATTTAATCGCCGAGCTTCATCGGGCAAACGTGAAGATCCTGGCAGGGGTAAAAGACGTCGATGAGGCAAAGACGGCGATCGAGACCCTCGAGATCGGTGCCGATGGTGTGCTGCTCGACCCACGCGAGAAGGGGCCAAACGAAATCCGCAAAGTGTGTGAGGCCCTTAGGCGGTCAGTCGAAAAGCTAGAGCTCGCGCCGGCAAGGGTGACCTCTGTTCAATCGGTTGGCATGGGCGATCGTGTGTGCGTTGATACGTGTTCGATGATGACTTTGGGCGAGGGGATGTTGATCGGGAGTCAGGCTAGCGGCCTCTTCTTGGTGCACTCCGAAACGCTTCCGAGTAAATTCGTCGAGCCGCGACCATTCAGGGTCAACGCCGGTGCCGTGCATGCGTACATACGGTTGCCCGAGGGTAAAACCAAGTACCTCTCGGAGATTCGCTCGGGCGATAAAGTGTTAATAGTAAACACACGTGGCGAAACCCGCGCTGGTGTAATCGGCCGTCTAAAGATCGAGCGTCGTCCATTGCTACTGATTGAGGCAGAACGCGAGGGAGAAATATTCAAGACGCTCGCGCAGAATGCCGAGACCATAAATCTAGTTGCAAAGGACGGCAAGCCCATACCCGTGACCGAACTCAAGCCCGGTGATGAGGTGCTCATACACGTTGAACGGGTCGGGCGGCACTTCGGGGTCGAGGTGGCCGAAACCATCGTCGAGCGGTAGTTTACAGGGGTGTAAACTAATTGGGCACGATTGAGCTAGGGGGACGTCAAATAAAGACGCCGGCCGTTTGTGGTTGCGTCATCGGAGACGATGTTGAAGCTATGGAAGCAGGTGTAGCCAAGGCTCTCGAGCAGGGCGCAGATTTAGTTGAGCTTAGGTTAGATGGCTTACGCGACTTAGACGACTGGCAGAAGTTATTGCGCGCGGACATTCCAATGATTCTGACCAACCGTGCCGAGCGCGAGGGAGGGCGCTTCAAGGGTGATGAGCGGTCGCGAATCAAGCCGCTACTAGATGGCATCGGTGCGGGCGCGGCATGCGTTGATATAGAATTTTCAACACCCAAACAACAGCTGGATGAAGTTTTAACAACTGCCAAGCAGAAGGGCGCTAGCGTGCTGGTATCACATCACGATTTCAGCGCAACGCCACCAATCGATGCGTTAGTCGACATCGCGAAACAGATGGCAAATGCTGGTTGCGATTTGGTAAAAATCATAACTTTTGCGAAGACACCACGCGATGCGTTGAGAGTGCTGGATTTTTTGACCGAGGCTTCAGCCGCTGTGGATATCCCGGTCGTGGC
>CAZCRN010000111.1:0-2957 GCA_964501125.1 Hadarchaeota archaeon (SeqCode)
ACCAAGCTAGACTGAGATTTGAAATGAAGCAGTGGATTAGAATAACAACTAGTTTGGTTTGCGGTAATTTCAGTAATTTTGGCCTCGGTGGCAATACAAGCCCCTTCCGTTGAAGCCCAAGCTGAGCCACCACCTACTTTTGGAATAGAGCTGGTTGATCCCCCAACCACAATCTACCCTGGCGGTAGTTACGATATTAAGGTACGTGTTACAAGACCATCGGGCATGGTATTGCCAGCATGGCGACCCGGTGTCGATCCTCCAAAGTGGGAGATTAGAGTTTACTTCTACGAGGGGCTTAGTTGTTACAACCAAGGAGAATGGACGGAAATCGGTGGGGATCTTCTTTACACTGGCTGGTGGGTGTGGCGGTTTCGAGGTGATTCGTGGACGGCGGCGATGGATGACACCCGTGAATTCACGATCAACGTCAAAGTTGTCGAACACCCGCGCCCTGCTGAAGATATTGAACGAGGCATGAACGAGATTCCGATCGGCGGGGAGGTTAGGCTAAAAGTACGCTTGAGGCTGAGGGGTATGACGTATACCGAGGGTGCTGACAACTTCGAGTACTATGGGCAAACGTTTGAGGTTGGTGGCCTTAACATAGAAAAAAGCCCGGCCGATTACTGGCATATCGATTACGATAAGGTAATGACGGGAATCGGAGTTTCTGAGGCGCCGGCCGTTGCTTTTGAAATACCCCTCATCGCCAAGATAGGCATCGGTATAGTCGTGATAGTTGCAATAATTGCAGCTATCGTGGTAATAAAGAAACGAAAAGTCGCTGAAATCCCACCGCCCCCAACGCCGACTAGTATCTAGACTTTCATAGTCACGAGTTTTTTCGCGAGCTCTTTTATCGCCCTAGATGCAGGTGACTTCGAGCTGAGCTCTACTAGGGGCTTGCCTCGATTCATGGCCTTTCTGACATTCGGATCCTCGGGGACCTCGGCCAGTACCGGCAGGCGCATGATGTCTTTTATTTCGTCCTTAGTGAGCTCGAACTCCTCCCGGCGCGTTCGATTGAGCACTATCCCAATTGGATTCAGCCTCATGAACTCGGCCACGAGACGTGTCTTCATCGCATCGGAGACTGAAGCAATCTCGGGGACCGCGACTAGCAAGAGTTCACGGCCGGCTCGCATCGCAGCGATGGTCTCGCGCCGCAGCCCTCCGGGCGCATCTATCAACACGAACTCGGTTCCCTCGGGCAACTGGCGCAGTAGCTCGGGTAGGCGCTCGGGTCGGGCCTTTTTTATCTGCTCGAGCGTGACGGCGGCTGGAACGATGTTGACCTTGCCGGGGCCGACATAAGTGACATCCGCGAGCGTGCTTTCTCCTGCTAGCGCGTCGTTTAGAGTATAGATCACCTTCTCGAGCTTGAACATGAGTCCAAGGCTTGGCGTCGTCAGACTTGCATCGACTATGGTTGTGGATTTGCCGAGTTTTGCTAAGGCTACCCCGAGGTTGGCGACAAGCGTGCTCCGACCGACGCCTCCCTTGCCAGAAGCCACGGTTAGGATTCGCACCTGAACACCAGCGACCTCGACTATGAGTCTGTGATGCTATAATTTGTATAGCTCTAGAACCTTCCTTGCAGCCGACCCGAACACGCGTTTGACCTCTTCCTTTGCCAAAAGCACCTTCAGCGCGTTTGGAAGGTCGACGCCTCTGAACATATTTACAAAGGCTCGGGTTAGTATGGCATCCGTCGCTAATGTCTCAAACAGAGCATCCATCTTTTGATCGGGTGAAGTTCGAAGCGCAGAATGCAGCAATTGACCAACGCGCAGCTCGTTCCCGAACTCGGCCTCCCACCGGCGGTCGTATTCGGCCAGTGCACGCTTGGTCACGTCTCCCTCGGTGATGGCGTCAATCGCGGTCTTTCCAGCCAGCTCGCCGCATCTGAGCGCATATCGCAGCCCTTCCCCGGATGGTGCGTAGACCTGACCAGCCGCGCTACCCACGGCTAGGATACCATCCGAGCACGTAGAGTCGAGCGCGCTCACCAGAGGTAGTTGACCGCGGAATGCGGCAACCGGCACCGCCCGCTCGAGCCGTGGAATCGCTCGACGTCCGATGAATTCATCGAGTGCCGCATCCGGATGGATTCGAACCCCGCGGATGCCGACCATCGCAAATCGCTTGTCGAACGGGTAAACCCAAGCATGACCAGCTGGGGCGAAGTAAGAGGTGAAGTAAAGCTCGAGCGCACGATCTGGTGAAACATTTGCCATCAAGTACTCGTTGCTTAGCGTCAGCCGCTCCGGGCTCCAATCGCGGCCGAAGACCTTGCGCAATAGCAGGCTAGACCATTGCCCACGTGCACCAGAAGCGTCGATCACGACCTCGCACTCCAGGCGCTCGGCCCATGGACCAGCCTCGGTGTAAACGCCCTTGACCACGCCGCCCTCTTGAAGAAGCTCCTTTACTGGGCAGCTGACCCAGATTTCCGCCCCCGATGCAGCAGCCTCGGCAGCTAACAGCTTGTCGAGCCAGCGTCGATCCAGGATTGCACCGAAGTCACCTTCGACGGTCAAGTGTTGGTGTGGGGAATGCAGTTTGATCTCATTAGCTTTGGCCACGATTGAATCACTAAAATTAGCAGCCATATCGCGGGGTGCCCAGACAGCCGATTGGGTCTGGCCGCCTATCTGCGCCTGTAATTCGAGCAGCAGGACCTTTCCACCCTCGGCCGCAGCTGTTTTAGCAGCTGTCAGGCCTGCAGGACCGCCGCCTACTACGATGACGTCGTAGCGTTCGGGCACTTCTGAAACCCTAACCCCTTTGGTCGAAAGCCATTTATAAAGACGAAACAGCGCCAGTTTAAGCCGGGTGGGGACCGGGGAGTCCCCGGGGACTGGGGAGTCCCCACCCTTGAACTCGCAGAATTTGTTTTTTCTTTATAACTGAAGTTTGACACTTGCCACTTAAAAACCATGCAGAACGCATAT
>CAZCRN010000112.1:0-2920 GCA_964501125.1 Hadarchaeota archaeon (SeqCode)
CGAATCCTTGGTCGCGGATGAATTTCTCCGCCCTTGCTATTCGCTGAAGGCGCTCGAGCGTTATAGGGGTGCCATAGGGGATCCTCGAGGCTAGACACGGGTTGGCAGCTTTGCTAGCGACCGAGAGCCCGAGTTTCTCAGCTATTGCGCGAACCTCGGATTTGGTGATCTTTGCCATCGCGAGAGGGCTCAGGACCCCATGCTCTTTGGCAGCGCGTATCCCAGGACGATAATCGTTGAAATCGTCCGCATTCGTTCCATCCACGATGTGCTTCGCACCTAGTTCATTTGCTACATCCTTGAGTTTTTTGCAAAGCTCTAGCTTGCAGTGATAGCATCGGTTGGTTGGATTTGCACTGAAATTCGGGTCCTCGAACTCATTTGTTTCTATTACTAGATGCTTTATGCCCAGCTCGGCAGCAACTTTTTTTGCCGTTTCCAGCTCTTCGGGCGGGTAAGTGGGTGATACGGCCGTTACAGCAATCGCGTTTTCACCAAGCTCGGCTCGACAAACGGCCGAGACTACCGATGAGTCTACTCCGCCTGAAAATGCTATGACCACGCTTTCGAGGGGCCTGATGATTTCGTGCAACTCTCTGATTTTTTCATCGAGCATGTTAGACACTCTGGCTCGAAAAACTTAAATATAACGCCGTTATCGAATGTATAACAGCGTTATATGCCGAGGTGGCCGAATGGTTAGGCTGCGGACTGCAGATCCGCTTATGGGGGTTCAAGTCCTCCCCTCGGCTCCACAGGCGATCTCGTGATCCTGTTGTTCATCCATGCGGATTCAATTTCGTTTGAAGTTACAAAACCAACGAGATTTGGTGAAGAGTTGGAAGCGGCGCCTCAGACCGGCCAGATGAAGGATGCGTTAGTCGTATTTGCAGCCGTAGAAGATTCCGACGAAAATTCGAAGGATGGTGTGGCACGGCGATCCATCGAGGAAACGGTAAGGGTTTGCAACCAGCTCGGGACGCGGAACGTGGTCGTGTACCCCTTCGCACACTTGACTAGTAACCTGGCCAAGCCCCAAACTGCTTTATGGGCTCTCAGGCGGATGGAGGAATTGTTGAAGGAGAAAGGATACCAAACCCTGAGGGCCCCATTCGGCTGGTATAAGCGTCTCGAACTGAAAACAAAGGGGCACCCGCTTTCCGAGCTCTCGCGTAGGGTTACCGCTTAACGAGCAACCTTAGCGTTGGCCTTTCCAAGCCTCTCTCCACTGCTTTAGCATTTTCTCGTGTTTTTTACAAAACTCCGGGGGTTCTAATTGCGCTTTCAGTACCCCCTCTTGCCAATGTGCGTTGTGGAGCCTACAGCGTTCATCGTCACAAAATGGGCCGGACGCCAAGTGATAAAAAATAGCCTGCATCACGTACCCCTTCATGATTTCGGTGAGCCTCTCGTCGTCGTAGTCGATAAATCTGCCGCGAAATTTTTCTTTCAGTATTTCTAGCGGGACCCCCGTTGCCCCGAGCGCCGCGTACTGCTGCTTGAGGAGATAAAACTCCTTTGGTTTTGCCGGTGCCTCAACGATCCCGGTCGTGGAGATAATAGATGGAAAACCATAGACGCTTACCCTAGCGTGATATCTGCGATCGCCCTCGTTCCATGTCCCAAACAATCGATTTGTAAACACGACGTGGATGTGCTCGGTACCACGTTCCTCTTCCGGCACCAGACCCCAAACCACAGCCTGTAATTTGAATCCGTCGTACAAGACGCCAAACAATTTACGGTGCGGGTCTCTTAGGATCCTTTTTTCGTACTCGATTTCGCCATGCAGTGGCTCAAAACTGACATGTGGGTTGTTTAGGTCTCGGACTTTTACAGTTGCAAATCTCTTGGCGAAATCATCTATCGCATCGCCGGGGGGGACGAGCGCGCTTTTCACATCGATGGGAATTTTCCCGAGTTTCTCCTCTAGATATCCCGCTATTTCAGAAAGGTTGAGATTTTTCACGGATGGGTCATTGTAGAGATGGATGTGGGGCGCTGGTATGCTATTTGAGTTTACGAAGTTTTTCATAAGCAACCTCGGCCGCCTTTTTGCCAGAGAGCAGCATGGCACCAAAGGTTGGACCCATCCGCGGGAGCCCATAGGTTGTCGTCACAGCCATCCCGGTAACGATAAGGCCTGGATAGACCTCACCTGTATGCTCGACTACTAGATCCTCGGATCGCTCGACCCACATCGCTCCATACCCCGGGACCTTGAGCAGCCCCCGTCGCTCTAGTAGCCTCACCACGGCCGCGTCGTGTCCAGTGGCGTCGATTACAAGCTTTGACTCGAGCCCGACTGGGTCGACGCAAGTGAGCTCACGGGGCAGCGCTGTCACGGGGGTCCAGTTTATCACAACACCTCCAACCTCGTTTTTTTCCCGCAGGACGATATCGTCGACGAATGTCATGTTTAGGAATTTCGCCCCCGCATCACAAGCAGCAGCGATGAGTTTCGAGCACGCGTGGGGACCATCTGCAACGTAAAGACCGGGAGCATTTTCTTTAATGGGTACTCCCAGCTCTTGGAGAATTTCATGAGCTGGCGCGCGAATTGTAACCGGATTGAACAAATAACCGCCTATCCAAAAGCCACCACCCAGATAATTATTGCGTTCGATCACGAGCACTCGCAAGTTCTTTGCGGCCAGTTCCTTCGCCGCCATCAATCCGGCCGGGCCAGCACCGACTACTGTGACGTCGCTCTCAGAAAATCTACTCAATGTCGCTAGGAATTCGGAAGCTATAGCTTTCGTTATTTCCTTTTCCCCCGCCGGTTTGAAAGCCGTCATTTTCTCACCGTTAATCAAGTCTTTCTACGGGGCATGATTTAAATAATCTATACTCAAGTTTGACAGTTAGCTTCTAAATAGCCCTCTGATCCGCAAAATAGCTTGGTTTGTTGGGGCAACTT
>CAZCRN010000113.1:0-2910 GCA_964501125.1 Hadarchaeota archaeon (SeqCode)
GCCCATGGACACAGAGCTCTCAATCATCGCGTAGCCCAGTTACGGATAGTACCCGCATCTCGCCCGCCAATCCTTCGCCCGCTATTTCTGTTCAAACGATTTTCGGGGAGAGAGGTGACCGAAAGTATCCGGCGAGGCCAAACCCCTTTCATGAAGGAAGTGTCTTCCCGCTGTAAAAGAAAAGATAAACTAAGAACGAAGTAGTAAAACCGAGGCGAGGCAAATGGAGCGAAAGGTCAGACAGCCGATAATTTCGGTCCTGGGGCACGTTGATCATGGCAAGACCCTGCTGTTAGATAAGATCAGAGGAACGGCCGTGGCTGCCCGAGAGGCCGGTTTGATAACTCAGCACGTGGGGGCCAGCGAGGTACCAACGGACACGATTGAGCAGATATGTGGTCCCTTGCTTCAAAAATTTGGGATAGGGGTCAGGGTTCCTGGTTTACTCTTCATAGATACTCCGGGACACGAGGCTTTCACGAACCTACGGCGCCGGGGAGGAGCTTTGGCCGACCTAGCAGTCTTGGTCGTCGACATCAACGAGGGCTTTATGCCCCAGACGCTTGAATCGCTGACCATCCTGAAGTCCTACAAGACTCCATTCATGCTTGCGGCTAACAAGATCGACTTGCTCCATGGTTGGAAGCCGACTCCGAACGCGTGTTTTTTGGATTCATTTCCAAAGCAGCGCCCTGAGGTACAACGGGCGCTTGACGACAAGATATACGAGTTGATTGGCAAGCTTCACGAGCTCGGCTTCGAGGCCGAGCGATTCGATCGGGTTAGTGATTTCCGCAGGCAGGTTTGTATCGTACCAACTAGCGCGAAGACTGGCGAGGGGATACCCGAGTTGCTCGCGGTGCTCGCGGGCTTAGCCCAGCGATTTTTGGAGCGGGAGCTAGCGGTCGAGATAACCGGCCCCGCACGCGGAACCGTGCTCGAGGTAAAAGAGGAGGTGGGTTTGGGCACGGCAATAGATGTGATACTCTACGATGGTACCCTCACCAAAGGGGATAGTTTTGCGGTCGGTGGACTAGATCGGGTCATAACTTCCAAAGTGCGTGCGCTATTTCAGCCGAAGCCGCTCGACGAGATCCGAGACCCGGAGGATAAATTCAAATCGGTGGGCCGCGTGCTCGCTGCAGCTGGTGTTAAAGTAGCAGCACCGGGTCTTGAGGGCGTCGTCGCCGGTTCCTCCCTTTGGGTGATCAAGGATGAGTCGGAGGCGGAGAAACTCTGGCAGGAGTTACAGCGGGAGATGGAGCGCATACGAATTTCTGCCGATGTTAATGGCATCGTGCTAAAGGCAGACGCATTGGGTTCACTCGAGGCACTCGAGGGGCAGCTTCGCGAGCGAGGTGTACCCATCCGCAGAGCAGATGTTGGAGATGTTTCGCGCCGGGATGTGGTTGAGGCGAGCACCGTGGCGAAGAGCGACCCTTTGTTGGCGGCGGTTCTGGCGTTCAATGTCGAGGTTCTGCCCGATGCCCAAGCGGAGGCGGAGCGGCAGGAGATCCCAATCCTCCAAGACCGGGTCATCTACAAGCTAATGGAGGCCTATGAAAAATGGTCCGAGGCCAAGCGAGAGGAGGTCCGCGCCGAGCGGCTGGAGGCATTCATCAGACCCGGCAAGTTCGCGCTTAAGCCGGGGTACGTGTTCAGGCGCAGCCATCCGGCGATCATTGGTGTCGACGTGCTGGGTGGCATCCTGAAGCCGAGGTATCCGCTCATGCGCAAGGATGGCCGAAAGGCGGGAGTCATTCACGAGCTCCAGCGCGAGAAAAAAACGATTCCGGAGGCGAAGCGTGGTGACGAGGTTGCGGTATCGATTGAAGGTGTAATAGTCGACCGCCACATAAAAGAGGGGGAGACGCTATATGTTGATGTTCCGCGGGATCACGTGCTCGCCCTCCGGACGGAACTCAGCGATCTGTTGTCAGGCGACGAGCTTGCGGTTCTCGATGAAATAATCGCGATCAAGCAAAAGAAGGATCCAACTTATGGAGTGATGTGATGTTCAAGGTCGTGGTGGCAGATCCAGAGTCTGGGAAAACCTACAAGCTCGAGGCCCCTGAGCCCGGAGCACGCAGGTTGATCGGCATGCGGATTGGGGACAAGTTCGATGGTGAGCTCGTTGGTCTCCCCGGATACGCACTTCAGATCACGGGTGGCACGGACAAGGATGGTTTCCCGATGCGTTCGGACATATATGGCCCAGGCCGTGCACGCGTGTTGCTGGCCGGGGGGCCCGGTTTTCAGCCGCGCGATCGAGGGCAACGCAGACGAAAGCTCGTTCGAGGCTCGCGCATTTCCGATGACATAGTGCAGATCAATACAAAGATAGTGAAACGCGGCCCCAGGTCGATCGAAGAAATTTTCCCAAAGGAAGAGGCTAAAGAAGAAGCTAAAAAAGAAAGTTAAATTTTTTCAATGCCATAACTTCTGGTCTTTACCTTTTTGTTGGCACCCCTGTCAACAAAAATGCCCTGTTTTCGCTTAATAAACAAGTTCCATCCAAAAAATTGTTGGCGGGGGAGCAAACAAAATGGAAACAGTTTTCGATGGGCTAAGCGAGTTTGTGAGCAGAAAAGGCAGATTGGCTCTCCTAGACATTATAGTCACGGAAGCCGGTTCCCCATCCAAAGCCGCAGCGCTCCTTGAGGTAGATAGATCCACAGTCTGTGGATGGCTGAACGATAGAAAAAGACATCCAAATAATGAAAATACATCGAAAATACTCGAGCGAGCGCAGGAACTCAATAAAGAACACGTCGGAGCGATTTTGTTGCAAGAGGTTGAAACGTTTCTGAGGCTCGTGAACCAAGAGCTCAATAAACTTGCATGAATCTAAGGTTTGAACGGATTTATATCAAAACATGAGAATGGGTTGATAAAAGCTAAAAGGTGTTG
>CAZCRN010000114.1:0-2896 GCA_964501125.1 Hadarchaeota archaeon (SeqCode)
ACAAAAATGGGGCACTAGATAGGGATTACAACGCGGCCCTCAACATCTTGGAGAGGGGGCTGGTAGGGCTGGGACGGCCCAAACTAACGCCTGTGGAGATGGGACCTCTACTCAGCGTTTCAGCACGAGCCGTGGTCGCTGGGCAAGTCCCGTCGCTGAAGCAGGAAGCCCCCTGCGAAAGCTGGGGGTAGTTCACACCCGAAAGAAACCCACCGCGCAACAAAAACCTCGATCGCACCCTCAAGCTCGCATGGAAAGTGGATTCAAAACGTACTCTTGAAATCCTTAAAGGTGAACTGGATCTTTTTTCGAGACTACTATCTGAGAACTTCAACACCGAGAAAGGCCATTATAACTTGGGATCATAAATAGATTGGATGCCGGGGTGCCTGAATCTGGTTAAAGGGCACGCCTGGAGAGCGTGTGGCCCTTTGGGCCTTCAGGGTTCGAATCCCTGCCCCGGCGCCTTGGAAGAAGCCCTAAGCTTATAGGACATTTCAACAAGGTTTAGGGTAGAATTCGAATTTACGGCGATACCAATGCCGGAGGAGTTTAAACACATCGTGCGGCTTGCGGCAAAGGACCTGGACGGAAACAAGCGGGTCCAGCTAGCGCTAGCTGACATCGAGGGCGTGAACTCTGCGTTCGCACGCGCGGTGGCCGCGGCGGCTGAGGTGGACCCATTTGTTAAAATAGGGAATTTGACCACCGAGCAGATCAAGCGGCTCGAGGACGCCCTGCGCCGCCCAGAGGCACACGGGATCCCTAGCTGGATGTTCGACCGCCGCAAAGACTACGAGACAGGCCGAGATATCCACGTCATCGGTCCTGAGGTCAAACTCCGCGCTCGCGCAGATATTGCCCGTGAGCGCCGCATCCGTTCATACTGTGGTATTAGGCACGGACTAGGCTTGCCCGTCCGCGGTCAGCGCACCCGAACAACTGGCCGCAAGGGCATGACGATCGGGGTAAAGCGCAAGGAAGTACGCATACGAGAATTGGAGGCCCGAGCCAAGAAAGGAAAGAAGGAGTGATCCAGATGGGGCACCCAAAGCGTCAGCGCAAGAAATACACCACCCCCCTACACCCATGGGAAAAGGATCGCATGGATGCCGAGGATAAGCTATGCAGTCGATATGGCTTGCGCTCGAAGCGTGAGATATGGAAGATGGAATCATGGTTGCGGAACTACAGGCGACAGGCCCGCAGGCTGCTTGCTGCTTCTGGCCCTCAAGCCGAGCTCGAATCTAAGCAGTTGCTCGAGAAGCTGCAACGGCTGGGATTGATCTCAGGTGAAGCGACTTTGGACGATGTGCTCGGTTTAACGATCGAGGATGTTTTGAGCCGCCGTTTGCAGACGCTAGTGTACAAGCGGGGACTGGCCAGAAGTCCGGATCAGGCGCGCCAATTCATATCACATGGTCACATCGCGATTGGTGAACGTCGAATCACGGTGCCGAGCTACTTGGTGCCGGTGGCCGAGGAGGGCTCGATTGGCTACGCCGAGGGCGCGCCAGTTAAGGTCGAACCCAAGCCACCCGAAGCGGTGGCAGAGGCAGCGGCCGAGCCGGGGTCCAAACCCAAGGAGGAACAAGTATGAGCGCTGGTCGCTGGGGTGTAGCGCACATTTACTCGTCATTTAACAACACGATTATCCACATAACTGACTTAACAGGTGCTGAGACGGTCGCGCGTTGGTCTGGGGGCATGGTGGTTAAGGCCGACCGCGAGGAGTCTTCCCCCTATGCTGCAATGCGGGCGGCGGCTAACGCGGCCGAGGAAGCCATGGACAAAGGCTTCACGGGCGTGCACATCAAGGTTCGGGCCCCGGGGGGTGAAGGGTCACGAAGCCCAGGTCTAGGAGCCCAGGCAGCGATCCGTGCACTAGCTCGGGCCGGACTGCGGATTGGGCGGATAGAGGATGTAACCCCGGTGCCCCACGATGGGACTCGAAAACGCGGTGGCCGCCGTGGCCGCCGAGTATAGCTGGAGGGCTTGAATGGAGTTTGAAATCCGCAAACGCACGGCAGATGAGCTCGAGTTTGTGCTCTCGGGCACTGACCCTTCATTTGCGAATGCACTTCGCCGTGTGATGCTGCGAGAGGTCCCAATCATGGCGGTCGATGAGGTCGACTTCCTAGTCAACGATTCGGTGATGTATGATGAAATCTTAGCACATAGACTTGGTTTGGTACCGCTACGCACGACCGAGGATTATGTGTTGCCGCAGGAGTGCGACTGCAGGGATGGGCGTTGTTCGAAGTGCAGCGTGAGCTTGACGCTGAAGTCGGAGGGTCCAGCCGAGGTGATGAGCGGGGATCTAAAGTCCTCGGACAAGGAGGTAGTCCCGATTAGCCCTTCGATCCCGCTGGTGAGGCTGGACAAGGGGCAGTGCCTCGAGCTGACCGCGATAGCCAGGCTTGGATTTGGGAAGGACCACGCAAAATGGCAGCCCGGGATGATCACGTATAAGTATATGCCCACCTTTGAGCTGGATCGCGAGGCTTGCGATAAGTGTGGGACATGCGTTGAGCGATGCCCGCTTGGATTATTGACGCTGGCCGGCGAGGTGCTTGAAATCAGCGAGGTCGAGCGATGTTCGATGTGTCGAGCGTGCGTCGAAGCCTGTCCGCGGGATGCTATAAAGATCGGGCATGACGCGACGAAGTTTATCTTTAAAATTGAGTCGACCGGTGCCTTGCCCCCCGAGCAAATTCTCTCGAAGGCAACCGAGATATTGCGGGACAAGTGTAAAGAATTTGTTAAGCAAGTGAAGAAATTAATAGTGAGCGGGGGTAGCCAAGTCTGGTCAAAGGCGCAGGCTTGAGGGGCCTGTCCCGTAGGGGTTCGGGGGTTCGAATCCCCTCCCCCGCACCATTTTACCGGTAAACTATTT
>CAZCRN010000115.1:0-2881 GCA_964501125.1 Hadarchaeota archaeon (SeqCode)
CACTTTTACCTGCTCGCTGCGCTGATAATTCCGGCAATTGTCGCTTACTGGATCGTTTCACAAATCGGTTTTCCGCTGATAGTTCAGGCCATCCTTTTCATTTTACTCTGGCCCATTATCTTCCTCCTTGAGGTGATGATCCTTTGGAAAATAGTGATATCGTGGAACCGGTGGATGGGCCGGAGGAGTAAAAGCCGCCGGCCCAATTCTTAAGAGGTGGTTTATTCACTAGTCTCTTAACGTTTTCAAAGGATGGTAACCACATGTCAAGAAGCGTTATAGATCCCAAACTGCTCGAGATTTTGGCTTGCCCGGTTTGTAAGCAAAAAGTCGAGCTCAAAGGTGAAGAGCTGGTTTGTGTCGGATGTGGTAGGAGTTACCCGATCATTAACGGCATTCCTCATATGCTGCCAGACGAACTTCGATGATGCGAGCTCAATAGCTACCGTAGGCTTCTATTGTAATCCGAACTCTAGCGGCCGGGTCGCGCAGACGAGCCACAAAATCTCTTGACATATCCGATGCTGCTTTGTCCACCGCTATCGCAAGCGTACGATCACATGTGAATAGACTTTTTCGGAGAACGATGTCCGTGTGGTGAGTTAAGGATAAATCCGGATCCCCCCGCCCCCGAACTACTTCGATTAGACCATCGACTTCAAATGTGACGTTGATCGCATAACTTGACTTAATCGCTCGCTTGAGATCTTGGCTAAGGTCTGCCGCTCCCTTACCTGCCGCCACCGCAATGATGCAATCACCCCTTGGGCCCACTTCTTTTTCCTTGGTGATCATTAGCGTAGTTGAATGGGTCGCCGTGATTTGGGGGTGCCCCCGAGCCCTGATGAATTCTACAACTTTCTTCAATTTTTTGCCCCACGGTCTTAAGTCACGGGACAGATATTTATCACGGTTGCAATGCACGAAAAACAACGCGAAGAGTTAATCGAGAGCTTAGTCCGGCGGGGGTATATCAAAAAACCTGAAATCATAGAAGTTTTCAAGAAAGTCCCACGTCATGAATTCGTACCTGCAGACATCAGAAAATACGCATATATCGATCAGCCTCTGCCGATTGGATATGGGCAAACGATATCCGCTCCGAGTATGATCGCCATCATGCTAGACGCTCTCGACCTAAAGCCCGGACAAAAAGTTCTTGAGATCGGCACCGGGTCAGGTTACAATGCTTCACTAATTGCGGAACTCGTGGGCCCTGAGGGAAAAGTCTTCACGATTGAAAGAATAGCCAAGCTCGCGGATTTTGGCCGCGCCAACCTCAAAAAAACTGGCTACGAGCGAGTACATGTGGTAGTCGGCGACGGCACTTGCGGCTACAAAAAAGAGGCCCCATGGGACCGAATACTTGTGACTGCATGTGCACCCGAGCTTCCAAAGCCTCTCGTCGAGCAGCTGAAAATCGGCGGAAAGCTTGCCGTCCCTGTGGGCAGCCATTACATGTTCCAAACCCTACTCGTGGCCGAAAAGCGCGGTGAAAAAGAAATAAGCGTGCGGGAGTGTGGTGGCTGCTCATTTGTACCTCTGGTCGGCAAATACGGCTGGAAGGAAAGCTAGCCTAACCACTTCTCTAGCGAAACCTGCTCGCGCGCACGCTGCCCTTTGAGCAGCCGGTCGATGCCAGATTGAACCCGCGACTCCGAAAAATCGTGTTCCTTGCACAGGAATTCCTTGATCTCCTCTGGGCTCGGCTCACGCCACTCAAGTTTGTACTTGCTAGTCACGTTTGGTTTGAGAAAAATCTCCCGGACTTCAAACGGATCGACTTCAAATTGCTCTGCCAGCTCCGTTTTCAAAATCCGTTTGAGCGATTTGTGCTTCCTAATCAGCTCGAGTGCTTTTTTCGGCCCGACTCCTTTTATCCCGGCATTATAGTCCGTGCCGACTAAAATCCCTATGTCAATCAACTGATCGCGCGTTATTCCAAGTTCTGTCAACAACTTTTGAAGCTCGATGATCTCCGGAACCACCTCGATATACACATCTTTTCCTGGCAACTTTCGTCTGCCCGTTATCGCCAAATTGCGCACTAAAATTGGTGCACCAAACAGCAAACTATCGAAATCCTGGCTTGCAGCCGCCCAGGCATCTCCACGTTGGACGAGGCGGGCTGCTTGGGCCTCGCCCTCACTCGGTGCTTGAACCCAGGGGATTCCCATGTGGTTCAGAAGCTTTGTTGCTTCCTCGACAGCTTCATCGGTGAGCTGAACCGCGCGTTGAGCAAACCTTCGAGCTTTTTCCAAATCACCAGCCTTGCGCGCAGCTATCCATTCCTTCTTTGCCTCGGCCCTAACCTTGCGGCGCTCCTCAACCGTAAGGCGCTTCAACCGCGGCGGTTCGCCATCAAAAACGTACACGGGCCGAAGACCTATCTCGACCAAATTCGCGGTTCGATAGAAAAGCCCAGATAGGTGAGATGTAACCCTGCCCTTCGAGTCTCGCAGCAGCTCCCCACCGCGCTGCCGTATGATGGCCAAAAACTGATAGAGGGAATTCATGGCATCAATTGCGATTACCTTATCTCGCAAGTTTTCGAGTTGGACTTTTTGCTTGGGCACGATGTCGCCGAGCTGGACGCCCATCCGCACACCAATAGTTTAGTCGATGTTGGAACTTAAAATCGCAACCGCTTCGGCAGCAGACCAAGGCTAACTTTCTCTCTCGCCAGGCAATTTACGAATAACTGTTATCGGGATGGCACCCTTTTCAAACTCTAAGACGGCAATGTCTATCGGGTTTATAATACCCTTAGGCACCTCGATCAGAACTGGTGCCCCCATAGCCACTTGTAGCGCTCGGGCACCTATAATCCGGGCTTTCTCGAACCGAGTATATTTTTCCGGGAATATCCGTGAACCCCCAT
>CAZCRN010000116.1:0-2871 GCA_964501125.1 Hadarchaeota archaeon (SeqCode)
AAAATGGAAAGGCTCTTCGAGCTAAGGGTGTTGCTTAATTTTGTCCCACACCCCTAACACGTGGCCACTACTTTCTCCTAAAAACGCAAATCCGTCTTGTCAAACTCCGATGTACCCGCTGTTCGTGAGTTTCGATCATTCGGAGTCCAGCCTCGACGGCCAACTCCTCGAGTTCAAGCTCGGCTGGTGAGGTGATGCAAATATACCCCCCGCGTCGGAGCACCCCCACCATCGACGGTAGTGCTTGTCGGTACAAGTCTTCAAGAGGCAGCCTAGCGGTCGTTGCCTGCCGTCCATATGGCGGATCCGTGGCTATCGCGTCGACTTGCATTTCCGGTAGCTTTCGAGCATCACCTACTTGAAGCTGGAAATCTGTCACACCCGCGGCCTTGAGGTTACGCTCGGCGCCTTCGATCATCGCTGGGTCGATGTCAACGCCGATAGGTTTAGCGCCGATTAACCCAGCCTCGATGAGTATGCCGCCAACGCCACAGAATGGATCGAGCAACATGCCGCCGCGGGGCGTTCGAGCTAGGTTCACCATGCAGCGCGCGAGCGTCGGCATCAGGGTCCCCGGGTGGAAAACTGGGCGCCTAGTCGGTCGCCGTTTAACGAATTGGCTTCGATCTATGCGCGCGGCACTCAGACCAACCACGCAGCTTCCATCAGTCAGAACTCCGAGCACTTCGACATCGGGGCGCTTCAAATCGACCTTGAACTCTACCTCGCTCATTATCAGATCGGCGACTTGCCGCGTCAGCTTAAGCACATCGACTTTCGGAGAGTAGCGTTTCACCCGCTTGATGCGCACCGCGAGAGTCTGGCCATGGGGGACCAAATCAACCACATCAGAGCTTCCGACCGCATCCAGTAGTTCATCGACGCCTGCGGTGCAGAGGTGCCTGCATATCTGGTGGCACATCCCAAGCCGCGCGGCCAAGGCTCGGGGATCGGCTTTGGTTTCGACGACCAATACTTGATCCAGCCGTTCGATTAGTTTGCAAGCTCGGCGTTCGGCCCGGACAACAGCAATGGCCTCAGCAGCCGGTAAGCTTGGATGCTCGCCGGATAGAACAAACATCAGCCGGCTCATGTATGACCCTAGGAAATTGCACCAGCGATTAAGGGAGCAACCGAGATTTCGCTGATTTTGCTCTCGATCGTATCGGTCGCGAAGACCTTCCGAGCACCAGCGCGCTTGATCTTCCGCAGGGCATTTTCGACCAGCACGGGGTGAGTGCATGCGACGTAGATGCTTCGGGCCTTCTGCTTTTTCAATAGCTTGATGGTCTCGACCACCGTCCCCCCAGTGCTTATGATGTCATCAACGATCGCGACGTCTCGCCCAGCGACGTCCAAACGCTTCGGACGCACGACGACCTTCTTTGGTGTTATTCGCTTTTTCTCGAGGTAATCGTAATCAGCCATGAACTCAGCCGCTGCCCTTCGCACCCACCGAAGCGCCCCCTCATCTGGGGCCAATACAATTAGATCCCTGGGCTTGAAGCGCTCGAGGTGTTTGCCGATGAGGGGCATCGCCGAGAGATTATAGGCCGGGATCGCGAAGCTCCGCATCGTCTCATCCTCGTGGATGTCAACCGTAAAGAAGTCATCAGCCCCAGCCCGCTCGATTAGCTTGCACACGGTTCTAATGCTGATCGCCTCCCCTGGCTTGAATCGCTTGTCCTGGCGCGCGTAGCTGAGGTAGGGGACGACTGCGGTCACCCGCTTTGCGCCGAGGTCCTTCGCGGTATCGAGCAGGAGGAATAGCTCCATGAAATTATCGTTTTGTGGATAGGGAGTCGATTGCACCACGATCGCGTGCTCATCCTTAAAATCGTGGTCAAGCCGCACGTAGCTTTCGCCGTCCGGGAAGCGGTCTATCTCTGGCTTGACGAGCCCGCACCCGAGTTGCTTCGCGAGTTTGGCGGAAAGCCCAGGTGAAGCCGAGCCCTGAACGACTATCATACAATCGCCAACCTTTAGTGCGCTCGATTTAAAAAAGTAGTTGAGGGCGCGCGATGTGGCGGATATTCAGGCCGGATGCCCAAGCGGTGCTGAAGGATAAGCGGGCACGCGAGTCCCTGCACCGCTATTTCGCGGTCATGGAGGGAGAGCTCCCAGCGCGATTTCTGGTCTGCAAGCGAGTCCCTGCGGCGATCGAGCTCGACGCGAAAACCGATGAGCTCTGGAGCGCTCATGCGAGTGCCTTGAAGTCGTATCGGAGGCTCTTGACGCGAGTGGATGCTGGGCGCAAGCGGCTTGAAGACCTAGAGCACCCTTCGCCATCGCTCCTTGATCTAAAGGTAGAGCTAGCCCACCGAATTCTGAAGTCGTGCCACTTCTGCGAGCGCCGATGCGGGGTCGACCGGACTGCGGGAAAAGTCGGTGAATGCGGGGTGGGCGAACGCTCGCGGATTGCATCTGAATTCATGCATCATGGAGAGGAGCCCGAGCTGGTTCCCTCTTACACTATTTTCTTCAATGGCTGTACTTTTCACTGCGTCTACTGTCAGAATTGGGACATCAGCCAGTACCCGAAAGAAGGTGTTGAAGTTAGACCCGAGACTCTCGCCAGTTTGGCCGCTTCCCACCGCCGCGAAGGCGCGCGTAACGTTAACTGGGTGGGTGGAGAGCCCACGCCGAACTTGCACAACATCCTCGAGGCTTTGAACCGATGCGAAGTTAGCACGCCGAGCGTTTGGAATTCGAACATGTACATGTCGATGGAATCGATGAAATTGTTATTCGGCACTCAGGACGTTTATCTAACGGATCTCAAATATGGCAATGATGCGTGCGCGCTTAAATATTCAAAAGTTTCGAATTACTGGAACGTCGTGACTCGCAATCATCGACTCGCATTCGCGG
>CAZCRN010000117.1:0-2842 GCA_964501125.1 Hadarchaeota archaeon (SeqCode)
GGGCAGATGGATACCGGCATAACCGTCCACACATCCGAGCTGCTGAGGATGATCTCGAGGATGCGATATTACACAAAGCGTCCGTTCAGCAAGTCGAGCCCATTTTTGGATTGTGATTACATGGGGCTGCGCATTTCAGCGGCCTGCCACCCAGCAATCTACGAAACCGACACCCTCGGCATGACCATCGCGAAACCCCGCGCCAAGCCTTGGACTCAGCCCCTATTCATCCAAAAGCGGCAGTTGAATTTGCTAGCCAGCGCCCTCGCATCATCTATCCTTTCGATCGGCCGTGGGGCAAGCGTCGTCGTCCTAGGTCCGCCTGGCTCTGGCAAGACGAGCACACTTGAAAGCCTATTGCTCGAATGCCCAACGACTTGGAACTATCACATCATCGAGGACGTCCGCGAACTCCACAAAGATGTCCTGCAGAAGCTTGGCTATGCGATAACCGAGTATGTAGTCAGGCCTGATTTGCTTGAAAAATCCGAGCACGTGCTTGAACCACCAGCTGAAGATACTGTGATTCACTCGGCTAGGCGCAGGCCGTATGTTTACGTGCTAAACGAGGTTCGCTCTGAGACCGTTTATAAGGTCCTATCGCGCATGCAGGGCATGACCGGCACGCTGAGCATGTCGACGTTGTTCGCACGATCTATCGAGGACCTCTGGCGCCAGGTCAGGTATGCATGGGGTGTGCCCCCCGACCAATTCAAGCAGTTCGACTTCATCTTGCAGTTAGCTTCGTTCAAGCCGGAGCTCGCGGGCGGCCAGGTCCGTCGAATGATTGAGGTTATCGAAGTCAGAAAGGACTTTGAGGAGGACCCGATCAAAGAGGGTGGCTTCGCGCGGCTGATGAAATATGATCCGAAGCGAGATGTCCCCGTGCCTACACGGGATTTCCTCAAAGGATCGAAGGCCATCATCAACAAGCTCTGCTCGGATTCGTGGGCAAAGTTAAACGTGTTCAAAATCGCCAAGCGGGTTTCCATAGCCGATTCGAGTCAACTTCTAGCATCCACAGCATGGAGTTCCAACATGACCACCGACGAGCTCTTGATGTACATCCTCGTCAATGGCAAAATCAAGTCTGATATTTTAGAACTCGCCAAAGCGACAGACGATGGGGGGCGTCTTGAGTGCGAGTCGGTCTCGGCCGTGTACAAACGATGGCGTGATATCCTAACTCAACAAAACGAGCTCTATGGCGGTTACGAGCTGAAGTCTGCCTATGCGGAATTTTCGAGATGGTTGTCATCAACTTGGAGAAAATGATTTTCGATTTAGATTCCACATTCTCACGGTGATCACTTGGGCAGACGATCGAAGGGTTATCGGAGGCGAACGCGCAAGAAACTGAGCAAACATGTGCGCGAGCGTGGCCCACCGCCTGCGAGCAGGATAATTCAGGACATCAAACCAGGCACGAAGGTAATCATCCTCATCGATCCGAGTATTGTAAAAGGGCAGCCTCACTCAAGATATCATGGTCGAACTGGCACGGTGACCGAGCAACGGGGCCGTGCTTATGTAATCGAGATACAAGAAGGCAGGGTTATCAAAAGTATTATTTCTAGGCCTGAGCACCTTAGGGTGGTGGAATAGTTGATAGGCAAAGGGGTTTCAAAGGAAAAGTCAGTGACGTTAGCGGAAGTGCTCGAGATCCTCACCAAGCAAAAAAAGTTGGGGGAGCTCGGGTATGCCCAGCGGCTGACATTTGACTATGCGGAAAAATTCGCGAAGCTTGATGTCGAGAAGGCAAGGGAGCTGGTGAAGGAGTTGCTCGCGCTTGGAAAAATTCGCGAACATCAAGCAGTTGCGCTCGTTACCCTCATGCCAGAAACCAAGGAGGATATCCAGCTTATTTTTGCAAAAGAGAGAACTAGATTGGAAGAAGCCGACATCCAAAAGTTGCTTGAGTTGATTAACAAATATCGTTAGGGTTCTAAAGCACCAATGGCGGTGAGGCTTTTGATCAAGAAGTATGAAGACCACGGCATCGTATTGGATTTTTTGCCTCAAGGGCATCCGGAGGACCCTCGGCCAATCCATTTGCGGGAGCCGATCGCTCAGATATTGGGCGATACTTTCTTCACGCTCCTGGAGGCCGTGCCGAAAGAAGGCGTTGTAATGACCCTTTATGAACGTGTGTTTATTGGCAAGGGTGAGCGGGATAAGGTCGACCGTATCAAACGCCGAGTCGGTTACGAGGAACTAACTGCCGCTGCGAAGTCTGAGCTGCCCGTTGCGGTCGAGAAGCTCATCGATCAAGACCCTGGGAGGTTCATTGAGTTCTTTAATAGGGCTGCTCCAGTTACCACTAGGTTTCATCAACTCGAATTAATCCCAGGAATCGGGAAGAAGCTGATGTGGAGCATCCTAGAGGAGCGCAAGAAAAAACCCTTCAAGGACTTCGACGATTTATCCAGCCGCCTAAAAATGCCAGACCCGAAAAAAATGGTCGTCAAACGAATAATAATGGAACTCGAAGGGGTCGACAAATACCGCGTCTTCGTCAGACCACCGGCTAGAAGATACCGCGGCGGCGAGGGGCCTTGGCAATAAAATAGCTCATCAACGCAATTACCGGCAGGATTTCAAGACGTCCGATCAGCATTTGGATTATGAACATTATTTTCCCCGCCAAGGGCATTGCAACAGAGGTTATTCCAACTGATAATCCAACATTTCCTTGAGCAGATGCCGATTCAAACATCGAATTTACGAAGGTATTTCCGAGCATCATCAGGACTATCGTGCCTGCCAGAAGCACGACCACGTAGATGAATGCGTAAATTGATGTTTCCATTATCTCCCGCTCCGTATAGGTCCGGCCCGCGAT
>CAZCRN010000118.1:0-2766 GCA_964501125.1 Hadarchaeota archaeon (SeqCode)
TCGCTCGGGTGCCCTTTCGGGGAAGGCGTGAATTCGGGGTGGCCCCTCCCTACTCTGTCTATGCTTCGCCCGGTGTTTTTATATCTCTTTTGGGGAGAGGGCACCGAAAGTATTCCGCCTCTCATTCCCCCCTTGCGGAAGGGGGCTTCTCGGCGGTAGAGTTAAAATCCGTAGGTTGATTATTTTCACTTTATAAAGGGCCTCCAGCCAAATCGAAGTCGAAGGAGTTGGAGGGCTATGACAATGGTTTCGTGGAGCCGGAATTTGGCAGGACGGCAAGGGAGACGGAGCGAACATGCCGCCGTCTGGCTAGGGTAGCACTCGCCTAACCCGCCCTTCGCTTTTTCGATTTCTCTTCTGAGTGCTTTCAGACGATCTTGCTCGGCGGAGTTTTGTCTTCACTCTGCGGGACTCGATGTCATCGATAGCTCTCTCCACGACATCCTTGAGCTGGGGTAGCTCATCCTCCACCACGCCCCACACGATATCCAAGTTCATGTCTACGTCGAGGTAGGAGTGGGCGAGCTTGTCCCTCATCCCAGCGATCTCACTCCAAGGGATCTCCGGATACTCTTCCTTCACGGCTTTGGAAAGCCTTTCCTTGACCATTCCGGTTATCACCATCAGCTCTCTTAGAACGGCGCTCTGAAGCATCTCGTTTCCTATGAATCCCTCGTAGTCCACACCCTCCGTATACCTCTCTATCCTCTCTATGGAGCGCAGGATTTGTTTGAGACGCGGAAGGTCACTTTTTCTACTCATCCCACCGCGACCTCGAGTATGTCTCGCGCCTCGCGCAAAATCCCGTCGCGCATGAACGGATTCAAGGCGGACCTTGGCACCAAGTCCACTTTGATCTTCAACAGCTCCGAAAGCTCCTGCTCCATCCTGACCAAATCGAGAAGATTCGTGCCCTCGGGGAGGTCGACGAGCAGGTCGAGATCGCTCCCCGGAGTCCCTCTCCCCCTGAGCCTCGAACCGAAAACTTGAATGTTTTTCACCCCCCGGTTCCTGAGATAGTGATACGCCCTCACCAGCATTTCGGAGAAAGAGGGCAGCTCCATTCCCGAGAGGAGTCCCTTGATAACGTCCTCATAGGACTCCTTTGGGCTTTTCTTCCTCTTCGCGAGGGCTCTCTTCACCTCGTGCGAGAGCTTGATTGTCGTCGCCATCAAGTATACTTTGGGTATACCTTTTATAAATAGAGTACGGTCGGTCCCCGCTTGAACAGTAAACGGGAGGGGCCATAGGTTGGCAAGCTGGTAATCTAACAAACTCTTCAAAGGCGACGAGCGCGCCCGAGGTCGACACCTTCCCCGCGCGCCGATTGCTGGCCCCTGACTCCATTCCGTGATCTGCCAGCGCCGAACGTCCTGTCCTACCCTTGCTGATTCGGCTCAAGGACGAGTTCGTCCTTGATCTTCCGCCCCTGGGGGATTCAGCAGGTGAGGGCGATTCTCCCCAACCCTACGGTTGAGGCCCCGCCGCCGCCGGCCCAGCAGGACGGAACTTCAACGCCGGAAACCAGGTCGAACGCACAGTTCCGACGCCTCTCCCAAGCTTCAGCCCGGCATATAGCGGATTTCCGGTACAGGGGACCGCTAACCCCCCGCCTAGCTCGCCGCCGTAATTTACTCTATCACGCAGAAATAAGCGTTTTTCGATGTCGCTCGAGCCCGAGCTGCCGGAGGAGCTCGCAGATCTTGCATAGCTCTTTGGATGTTGGTTCGTCACAGATTTGGCACTTCTTTAGCTCAAACTCAGGTAGCTCTCGCGCTAAATGCGGTCTGAGCCGGTCAAACATCCGCAGGATCTTGAATTTCGAGTTCGGGTGGCCAACCTCGAGGTCGTTCAGAAAATCGCGGATCTCGCTTCGAATACCTCCTGTATATGGGCACTGAGCGAGATGTACGCTTAGCCCTCGAAGCAAAGCATAAAGCGCGGTCTCCTTCTCTGGGATCTCCCGAAGCGGCTTTATCCGAGGCACGAGACCCTCCCGCCCCGAGTATATCGATCCGAGCCTATGGAGCCGAGCGAAGTCCGCGCGCACGTAGTTCATCATGATGGCTTGGGCCTCGTCATCCAGATTATGACCAGTTGCCAGCTTGTCGGCCTTGAGCTCGCGTGCAACCTGATTCAGCAGCGATCTGCGGGCCGAGCCGCAGTAAGTGCATGGATGCAGACCGGTTCGACGACGTTTTGCAAGGCGCACGATTTGATCGAGCGTAGCCCCGAAGGTTTCTTTGAAGCTCACGACCACGTGCTCAAGGTCCAAAGCCCTTACATTCTTCCGTGCTATGGGGATGCTGCGGTTACGGTAGCCCTTTATGCCCTCATCGATGGTTATAGCCACGAGCTCGCAATCTCGATGGGCGTAGTAATCTGCCAATAGATGCAAGCAAACGGTGCTGTCCTTGCCGCCTGAGACTGCGACGGCAATGCGCTCCTTTGGTCCGATGAGTTTGTGCTTAGCAATAGCCTGCCGAAAGCGGCGCTCGACGCTTTTGACTAAGCACCTATCGCACAGCAGGGTCCCAGCATACCGTCTGTTGTAAACGGCTTTGCGGCCACAGAGGCTGCATTTGAACACCTAACCACCCGTCACGATTGGCACGATTTCGATGAGGTCCCCCGAAGCCAAGCGCTCCTCCTCGATCACCACTTTGCCATTGCGTCGGGTTACAGTGACTTGCGGGGAATAACCGAGCCGTTTGAGCAAATCGCTAACCTTTGCCCAGGCGGGTAAGCTAACCCTGCGTGCGCCTC
>CAZCRN010000119.1:0-2759 GCA_964501125.1 Hadarchaeota archaeon (SeqCode)
CGCTGGGGTTCTCCATCGATTGGTCGACCGAATACCGTACGATGGACCCAGAATACTACAGCAAGACTCAACTCTCCTTCCTGCAGCTCTACAAGCGCGGGTTGATCTATCGGGGCGAGCACCCCGTTAACTGGTGTCCGCGTTGTGAAACCGCGATCGCTGATGCCGAGGTCGAATACGAGGACCGCGAGGGGGCGCTCAATTACATCAAGTTCAAACTTCACGAGGAGGAGGGCTATCTCACCATCGCGACGACGCGGCCCGAATTCCTGCCGGCGTGCGTTATCACGGCAATTCACCCAGAGGATGAACGGTACAAAAAGTACGTTGGCAAAAAGTTAGAGGTTCCACCCTTTGGGCAAGTCGTAGAGCTCATCGCCGACCCCGAGGTCGACCCAGAGTTCGGTACGGGAGTCGTGATGATATGCACCTACGGTGACAAGGCCGATGTACGGTGGGTCATGCGCCACAAGTTACCCGTTATTAAGCTCATCGATGAGCGCGGCTTACTGACCGAGGCTGCAGGGGAGTACAAGGGGCTCACCCTCGGGGAATGCAAACGCAAGATTATCGAAGACCTCCGCGAGGCTGGTCTGTTAGAAAAGCAGGAGAAGCTGATGCAAAGCGTCGGAGTATGTTGGCGCTGCAAGACACCCGTGGAAATCCTGACGAAGCCGCAGTGGTTCATGCGTGTGCTTGATCTAAAGGACAAGGTGATCGAGGGAGCCGGACAGGTGCACTGGGTGCCCGAGCACATGCGGTTGCGCCTGGTCGACTGGGCACAATCGATGGACTGGGACTGGGTTATCTCGCGGCAGCGGTTGTTTGGAACCCCGATACCAGCGTGGTATTGTGCGAGCTGCCGTGAGCCGGTAGTGGCCATGGAGGATCAGTTACCGGTGAACCCAGCCAAAGATAGGCCACCGGTTGAGCGATGCCCTAAGTGCGGGCACGGGAAATTCGACCCCGAGCTCGACGTGCTGGATACTTGGATGGACAGCTCGATCACCATCGCGGCTCACGCGGGTTGGCCGGAGCTTGATAAGCGCATATTCCCGGCTGACCTCCAACCAAACGGCACGGACATAATCCGGACCTGGGACTATTATCTGCTCGTCCGGCACTTGGCCTTGTTTGATCGAGTTCCATACAAAACTGTCCTCATCAACGGAATGGTTTTCGGCGAAGATGGGCGCAAGATGTCGAAGTCTCTCGGTAATTACGTCGATACAACCATGGTGCGCGAGAAATACGGGGCCGACGCTTTGCGACAGTGGGCGGCGATTGGTGCCTCGACAGGTTCAGATATCCCATTCGCTTGGAAGGATGTCGATTTCGGTTATCGCTTTCTCCGTAAATTTTGGAACGCGGCACGATTTGCAGGGCCACATCTCGCAGGTATTAAAATTGCTGATTTAGACCCATCGAAACTCGAGTTCAGGCCTCCCGATAAGTGGATCCTGAGCCGCTTGAATCGGCTTGTAAAACAGGTTACGGATTACTTGGAAGGATTCCAGTTCAACCGCGCTATGATGGCGATTCAAACATTCGTGTGGCACGAGCTCTGCGACATGTACATCGAGGAGGTAAAGTACAGGCTCTATGCTGGCGACCCGACTGCTGATGTAGCTAGGTACACGCTTTATCAAACCATCCTAACAACCAGCAAGTTGCTCGCGCCATTCACGCCCCACTTCGCCGAGGAGATTTACCAGACCTACTTCGCTGCCGATTATCCATACCCGAGCATTCACACATCGAGTTGGCCTAGTGTGGATGAGCGATTCATTGATGATGCTGCAGAAAGGTTCGGTGGGCTTGCAAATCTAATCATAAGTTCAATCCGCCAGTTCAAGTCTGAGCGCAAGATGCCGCTGAGCGCGGAGATATCAGCCATTGAGATTTATACCGCCGATTCCAAGGTTGCTGAGCAGCTCTCGCAAGTGAGTGAAGATATTCGCGGTACTATGCAGGTTGGCAAACTTAGTGTCAGCCTCGGCAAGCCGAAGCTCGCGGAGCGCATTCTAGCAATCAAACCCGATATCACAAAGCTGGGTCCGCGGCTGCGAGGGGATGCAAAATTAGTGATTCGAGCTCTGGGTGAGACTGATCCGAAGGTATTGGCAAATCAGTTAGCGAGAGGGTACATCACACTCACGATTGGTGGAAAGAAATTCAAATTGGAGCCGGACGAAGTAAAATTGGTAAAGGAAACCGTGGCAAAAGGACGCAAGGTCGAGGTGCTTGATATTCCAGAACCCGCATTGACCCTTTTAATAACACGCTAAGCTTCATTTCCCGCCGAATGTGACCAATATCAGAAACAGTAGTATAAACACGACGAGGATCAACATCGGATATAGCCTCATACGCGACATCCGCTTTTGGTGTTGTTTGAACGTGCCCTCACACTGAGGCGAGCAGAAAAACTTATCTGCCCCCACAACTTTCCCGCAGACAACACAGTGTCGATGGTCCTCAGGCATTTTATCACTCGGATATTATGGTAGTCCCAGAGTGGCTTCCACCTTTTATAATTTGGGGAAGGCGTTTGATCTCGCGCTTGCCCAAGACAAGCGTCCGAATGCGATAGCGCTGGATGATTTTTGCAGCCATGGGTTCAACTATAACAGTTACTCCCGGCTTCGTTTTCACCTTCGCGACTAGATTCACAAGCTGTGCTGCAGTCAGGATATCGAACTTTTTAGCTTTCGGGTGGGTTTTCGGATCAGCGGTATAGACGCCATCGACATCGGTGA
>CAZCRN010000120.1:0-2751 GCA_964501125.1 Hadarchaeota archaeon (SeqCode)
TGCCACGCGGCGATCGTGTCCCGTGAGATGGGTATCCCCTGCATCGTTGGGACGCGAAACGCTACTGATGTTTTGCAAACCGGGAACGAGTATACGGTCGACGCCGAAGTTGGCAATATCTACGAGGGAATTGTTGAAGAGGTGCTCGCCAAGCGCGAGGCGGTGAAGCTTCCGAAGCCTGAGGAACTTCCCAAGACCCAAACGAAAATTTACGTGAATCTCTCCATACCGGAGCTCGCCGAAAAGATACGTGCCGAAACCCTGGCCGATGGTGTTGGGCTGCTAAGGGCAGAACACATGATGCTTGGGATCGGCAAGCATCCACGACTGCTTATCGAGGAGGGTGGCGAGCAGCTGATGGTTGACAAATTCGCAGATGGGATAGCACAGGTCGCAAAGGCATTCAAACCTGGACCCGTAATTTACCGGTTCCTCGACTTCAAGCCTGACGAATTCCTAAGCATGCCTGGCGGAGACAAATACGAGAAGGAAGCGGGGCACGTTGGACCGAATCCGCTCATCGGTTATCGAGGGTGTTTCAGATACGTAAAAGAGCCAGATATATTCAGGCTCGAGTGCCGGGCCATCAAGAAGGTGCGCGAAAAGTACAAGCTCAAGAACGTCTGGATCATGTTGCCATTCGTGCGAACGCTTGAAGAGTTCCGTCAAGCCAAAAAAATAATGGCCGAGGAGGGGCTAAAGCGAACCCGCGACTTCAAGCACTGGATCATGTGTGAGGTTCCAAGCACCGTGCTGCTCATCGATCAGTTCGTGGAAGAGGGGGTCGATGGGATATCCTTTGGGACGAATGACCTCACGATGTTGATCCTCGGAATCGACCGTGACGACGCTTCGATCCAAGAGATATATGACGAGCGAAACCTCGCTGTGCTGCGCGCGATGAGTCACGTTATCCGGGTGTGCCGCGAGCGTGGGGTGACCACTAGCATATGTGGCCAGGCACCGAGCAATTATCCTGAGATCGTGGAATTTTTGCTCGGCGAAGGGGCCACGAGTCTCTCGGTGAATCCAGACAAGGTAATCGAAACACGACTCCTCGTTGCCGAAATCGAGAAGAAGCTCAAAAAGAAAAAGGGTAAGGCAAGACCCATTTTCAAACCCGAGTGGCCGAAAAAGCTGAAGTGAAGTGGAGCCGCCGGTGGGGATCGTGGGGAGCTCCAACACGCTTCCATGCTGGAGTAAATTCCATGTTTTCAAAGTGGAGCCCCAGGTGGGATTTGAACCCACGACCTATCGCTTTCCCACCTAGCTACGAGGCGATCGCTCCACCAGCTGAGCTACTGGGGCTCAATTTAAATTTGGCTCTTTAACCTAAAACATTCGCCCCTTTATACGCTTTATAAATTACTTTCGCCAACCTCTCTCCCCCAAACCCGCTTAAAAAGCCAGTCCAATCGCTTGCTTGGGTGGTTGAAATGAGCTCAACTGAGATATCGCTGATAAAACTTGTACGAAGAATAGGCAAATGGGGAACCATCGATCAACGCCTTTCAAACATGGGTATTATTCAAAAAGTAAACAGCATAAGAGGACTCTTAGCCAGAGCAAGATTAATCGAATCGGTTAAACTTGCCTCTGCGCTCGAAAAAAATCCATCTTATGATCTAATTTTAGCAATCGCTGGCTACAGAGGTGATGGTGCAATAAGTTATCATTTCGGCGCCACGGCAAACTTGAAAACCGTTACGATGGGGGGTTCGCACGCCACCAAAAGGGTGTGCGGTATGTGCCTAGAGAAGGCCAAAATAATCGCCTATGTCCAAGCAGAGGGATGTTTATATGCCTACTCCTATCGCCACTTTGACAGAAGAACGAGTAAGCGCTATCTTAACATGCGTAAGGTTGTCGAGTTCTATAACACGTGCCCAGTTCTAATTAACGATTTTCAACGTGCAATTTATACTGTTTACGGTATTTCCGCTAGATACATCCCACAAAAGACCAAAGTCATCGTGGATAGCGGCAGAGTGCATGACGACTTGGCGAAATACGGGCGATACGGATCGCTTAGTTGGAAAATTCCAGCTGAAATTTTGCACAGCGATTTGCCGCTAAAGGTTGCTTGGATTAGAGCTTTTGGGAATTCCGAAGCTACTGTTGATTTATCAAAATTGGAAATAAGGTTCACATCAGCTAATGGACCGGGCCTCAAACAACTTCAGTTTATGTTAAACAGCATTGGGATAAAATCGAGAATCAATGGCCCCTACTGCGGACAATACAGGCTTATACTCAATCGATCCCAAATTGAATCCTACGGTAATTTAATCGGCTTTCTTCACCCTGCAAAGCGCACTAAAATCGAGCAAATTGTTAAGCGAAAAAAATATCTACCAACTGAGCTACGGCGGCCCGATTGAAATTTGGGTTTCGGGCTTAAATTAATTCATTACTTCACGAGTTTTTCCCTTTCAAACGACTCCGACCAAAGCCGCGGCGGGAGGAATGGAAATTTACGTTAACCAAAGCGGCAAAATAGAACAAACAAATTTTGATACGAAAATAGCAGCGGTTAGGGGCGATAAGAGCTTTTGTCTAATCATCGACAAAGATCTCAAGAGGAGACTCCTGTCGAAATACAAGAGTAAGTTTAAGAGTTCTAAGAACCTGATAATCCGCTTATTTGCTATTGGTGCCTACTTGGCCATCAAGGAACTTTACATGGGCGGAGACGTGGTTATTGTAGATGATGAGTATCCCAGCCATGGTCGCAGGATCATCGCCATGATT
>CAZCRN010000121.1:0-1217 GCA_964501125.1 Hadarchaeota archaeon (SeqCode)
AGAGGTCAGAGGCCATCAGGATGCGCATCGGCTCACCCCCTGCTCGGTCAGCGCTCCGAAATATCTCAGGCCCATAATCATATCCCTATGAGCACTTGGTCGCCCGGCTAAAAATGTCACAGTTCGTCTATTGCCTGTAAAAGCATCGCGTACACATCCGGTCTGATGTAGAGACCCGAAAGCACGAGTTCCCTTAGCAGGGTTTTACCGTCCTCCTTGCTTACCCTCCCCCCTTTCACGGCTAGGAGAACGAGGGTAGTCGTCCAGAGGGTTTCTACTCCGACCCCCCTAGCAATTTTTATTAACCAGCCATCACTCGTCACCAAACTCGTCGAGAGAGTTTTGGCGAGATGAAGCACCTCAGCATCCTCGATTTGAATGTGCTCACCCTCGGCGAGCCTCTTGATTTTATCCTTTTTTCCAACTTCGACTACTTTTATCCAACCCTCCTCTATCGCTCCCTCGATCGTGCTGATCCCAGGTTTACCGAGAGCTTTGGCCTCCTTCACCACTTCCCGATACACCGAGGATGAGACCTCAACTTTCCCGAAGAGATCCTTGAGAAGCCTCAGCTTCCCGACCCTAGATAGATGAATCAAAGGGCCGGAATCGCAGACTACCATCTCATTTCCTCTTCTTGAGTCCAGCCAAATCCGCTTGCAACTCGGCTACCGAATATCCTATCGGGATGCCAGCCCGCTCGACTTCGTCCAGTAGCTCCACGTAGGTCAGCCCGGCCATTTTTGCAGCTGTTCTAAAGGTGATCTTCCCATCCCGTAGCATTTCTAGGGATCTCTTCAGCTTCCATCCCCTCACAGCCCTATCGAGTAATTTTCGGATTACCTCCGCTCGCTCAGCTTTTTCTTGACGTTCTATTTCGATTATATCTCGAAATAGTTCTTCTGGAACTCGCGCGGTCACGGTTTCCATTTTCTCTACCGTTACAAAATATATGATACGATACAATATAAATGTAACAGCTTGAAAGAATTGCTGCGGAAGAGGTCAGAGGCCATCAAGATGTGCATCGGCTCACCTTTGCCCCGCCTTAGCTGGCCCCATCTTAATCGTGAGGTAGGTGGAGTACCTGGTGAATATCTTAGATAGGAAATTCGAGATTCGCCTGGGGAATGGATAGATCCCACACCCCACGAGCTTTTCCACCCTAAATCCGTGATATTTGGCGAGATCCCTTGCTAACGTGTAGACCCGGCGGC
>CAZCRN010000121.1:1227-2750 GCA_964501125.1 Hadarchaeota archaeon (SeqCode)
TATTATCCCCAAGTTACTATTAATACTAAAGTATATAATATTATCGTTTTGAACCAGCTATTGACAAGACCCGGGGGCATCATACCCAAACCCATGAATGCCAGATTGTGAAATGAGCTCAGGTTCGCCGTAGAGATCACCGCATAGCCTCTAGGCCTTAAAATCCTCCGAACCTCCGAGAAAAAGCCGTTCGTGTTATGGAGGTGCTCTAAGACCTGATTTGAAACCACAACGTCGAAAGATCCGTCCTCATACGGAAACTCGGTATTCGCATCGTGCACGATCGCCTTGATTCCCTTTTCCCTAGCTCGCCTCACCCTATCTTCATCAATGTCCATGCCGTGCAACTTCTCCGTTTCAACCACCCCCCCGCCTTGAGCGCGAACTCACCGTCAGCGCACCCTATGTCCAAAACTTTCGCATCGTTATCTTTTTCCAGCAGCGATAGCATCCTTTTTTGGTTCTCCAGATAATGCATGCTAGCGAGTCCGAAAAATTTGCTGTCACTCCATGCTTTCATCAGCTCACCCCCGCTCGAGCAGCGCCCCAAATATCTTGAAGCCGCTTTGATGGTCATCGCCCGCCATGGGATACGTGACTCAGATTAAAACCTCTATTTTCTTGGCGATCCGATAAGGCTTTTTGGGATATCGGGTACTCGGTGAAGAAGCAGCGCACGACACTTTGTGTAACCAGCTTCAGCTCTTTTCGCGTCCAAACGATAGCGTTCCACGTAGGATCTCCAAGTCCTGATGCTCCGAGAACGCTTGGGCCACCAGCTTCGGGTAGAGTTGCCTGACCTTCGACACGAGCAACAACCCTCGTTTGAGCACTTTTTGCCTAAAGGTCGGATCGAGATCTTGAAGCTGGACAACGTCTATGGGAATACCCAGCTCGAGCTCTAGTTTTGATGAGAGATCCAAGAGTTCCTCGAACGACAAAGGCGGGATCGCGTAAACGGCAACGTCCAAATCCCTGAAGCTCTTCCCCGAAAGGAAGCTGCCAAACGTGCAAACGAGCGCTATTCTGGGGTTGTTTTCAAGCGATCCCTTCACCCGCCCGAGGAGCTCCTTTTTCTCCCGCTCTTCAAGCTTGTAGTAAGTTATCCTATCGTATTCCATACTTCCCCTCCACCTTCTCCACGAGCCCCAAAACGCGTCCAAAATCTTCTTTAACGGCTTTGTAAACCCTCGCGTCCTCGATGATCCAATACCGGTGGACCAGAAGATTTCTTAACCTCACCATCTTAACGAGATCCTCGGCTGATTCGATGAGTCCAGCTGTTTCTAGAAGTTTGAAGCACTCCGCATACGATTTAGGTTCCGAACCCAAGTCCTCGATTGCTATGTGCATGCCGATGTCGCCTAGCGCTTCAACCAAAACCACAAGCTGGTATCTCATGGAGTATTTTTCGTCTAAGCCCATCTCAGCATAAGGCTTCGAGACGAGTCTGGAGAGCTCACCGATGGTCTTGCGTATCTCCCCGATCCTCCCTTTCAGATAGTCGATATCCACGCCCAAGC
>CAZCRN010000122.1:0-2746 GCA_964501125.1 Hadarchaeota archaeon (SeqCode)
GTCTTGCGTATCTCCCCGATCCTCCCTTTCAGATAGTCGATATCCACGCCCAAGCAAATCCCTTATCTACTCGCTCCACCAATGGGTATTGAGCTTATCGGTGGATCTTGTTTTGACAAATTTCATTCGCTTTTCCCCGCCGCCCAGCAGGAAGGGGTGGTAGAGGTCAGAGGCCATCAAGATGCGCATCGGCTCACCCCCTGCTTGATCAGCCCCCAAAGGATCCTAAATCCGCTGGCGATAGTCGTGCCCCGCGCCTTTGAATAATCGGTGAAAATCGCCTCGATTGGAACCCCCCGAAGCCTGAGCCCCTTCCGTCGAGCTTGAATCACTATCTCGGAAGAAACCTCGTAACGGTCGCTGCGGATTTGAATCACCTCAAGAGCCCGGCGGCTAAAAGCGCGAAATCCGGACTGGGAATCCGTGAGCACTCCGCCGAACATGCAAGTGATTAGATCTAAGCCGAAGTTTCCCACGCGTTTGTGGAAAGGCATCTTGCCTCGCACCCTCGTTCCTATCGCGAGATCAGCCCCGTTCAAAGCTTCGAGCAACCCTCGGATCGCCCGTGGGTCGTGTTGCCCATCAGCGTCGAAGGTCACGACCACCTCGGCCCCGCGATCCCGAGCCTCCCGCAGACCGGTTCGTAGCGCGGCCCCCAGCCCTCGGTTATGCTCATGAGCCACCAGAATTGCCCCTTTCGAGCGAGCGATCTCCGCCGTGCGATCCCTTGAGCCATCGTCTACAACGATTACCTGCCCGTAGCCCTCGCGCTTTAGCCCATCGAGAACCTTACCTATAGTCCGCTCCTCGTTGTAGGCGGGAATGACGATCCAGACGTCCATTTCGATCATCCTTAAATTAGCCCGCATTCGATTAACTTTATCGCCTGGAAGCCCTTGCGAGAGCTGGGGATAGTTCACGCCATTTCGAGGTTGGGCCCTAAATTAGTTATAATCCTATGAGAGAAGGGAAACGGGGCTCCAAATCTGGGTGATTCAATGCGAACCCTCGTTACAGGCGGTGCCGGTTTCATAGGCTCAAATCTAGTTGAAGAGCTCGTTCGGCAGGGCGAAGATGTCATCGTGCTCGACGATTTCTCGACTGGAGCAGCGCAGAATCTCGAACGGGTGAAAAATAAAATAAAAGTCATTCGTGCTCCCTGTTCCGAGATATTGAATTTAAAATTGGAAAGTTCCGAGCTGATTTTCCACTTCGGGATTCCTTCTAGCTCCCCCATGTACCGCGAGAATCCAGCGTTAGTCGGAAGCGCGATAGGTGAGTTCATTCGAGTGATGGAGCTCGCTAAGCGGACCAAGGCGAGGGTAGTTTATGCTTCGAGCTCATCGATGTACCGTGGGTGCCCCAAGCCCTACCGCGAGGACATGGGTGCCGAGCCGTTCGATTACTATACTGAAGCTCGCCTGGCCATGGAGCGCCTCGCCCGAGTTTATCACCAGCTGCATGGGGTCGAATCGGTGGGGCTACGTCTCTTTTCGGTTTACGGCCCCCACGAGCGCGCGAAAGGGAAATACGCGAACGTGATAACCCAGATGCTGCTCAGCGATGAGTTCACCATTTACGGCGACGGATCCCAAACCAGAGATTTTATTCACGTCGACGATGTGGTCAGGGCCATCATTCTCGCAGCAGACCAGAGAGGGATCCTAGTTCTGAATGTTGGGACGGGAAGAGAAACGTCTTTCAATGAAGTCGCCGGGCTGATACAGAAATTAAAACCTTTAAAAATCAAATACGCGCCAAATCCCATAAAGAACTACGTTGATGAGACGGTGGCCGATTTGAGCTTGGTGAAGCGGCAGCCGGGTTGGGAGCCCAAGGTGGAGCTTGAAGAGGGGATCCGCAGGACGGCCGAGCACTACGGTGTGATCAAATGAAGCAAGAGACGGTAAAAATCATCGCGCCTGAGGGGTGCCAGTTGATTTTCGGAATGTCTCACTTCATCAAAACGGTCGATGACTTGCATGAGGCATTGGTGAACTCTGTTCCGGGAATAAAATTCGGTTTGGCGTTTTGCGAGTCCAGCGGCCCCTGCTTGGTCCGAACGAGCGGCACCGATGAGGAACTAAGAAAACTCGCTGCTGAGAATGCTCTGAAGCTCGGGGCGGGGCACTGCTTCCTGATCCTGATGCGCGGTGCTTACCCCATCAACGTCCTAAATGCCATCAAACAAGTTCCCGAGGTATGCACGATTTTCTGTGCAACGGCAAATCCTGTCAGCGTTGTGATAGCGGAGGATGAGGATGGGAACCGGGGGATTTTGGGCGTCATCGATGGTTTGCGGAGCAAGGGAATCGAAACCGATCGCGACGTGCAGGAGAGAAAAGAATTCTTGCGCAAGATCGGTTACAAATTGTAGGGGTGGTCAAGTGAAAACTTGGTTCAAGGAGCTCAGCTTCTCGACGAGCAAGCCCCGCGAGGTCTTGGACGTTACAGATGAGGTCTTATCGGCAGTTCGGAAGTCGGGCATCCGAAATGGTCTGCTCGTGGTTCAGCTTCCCCACGCCACGGCCTCCCTAGTCTTGAACGAGAACGAAGCGGGGCTCAAACGGGACCTGCTCAAACAGCTGGATAAGCTAGTTCCGGTCCGTGGGGACTACGAGCACGATCGGATCGACGACAACGCACACGCGCACCTCAAATCGGCATTCATCGGGTCCTCGAGGGTCTTGCCCATCGTGGACGGCTCGATAGTTCGGGGGACTTGGCAGAGCTTCTTGGTGCTCGA
>CAZCRN010000123.1:0-2649 GCA_964501125.1 Hadarchaeota archaeon (SeqCode)
AGCACGCTTTGCAGTACGACCAAGCTTTGGAGCTGATCGAAACTCTAAAAGGGGTTGCAGCCGATCAGGGGCTAAGCTTCGGGGTTAAGCTCAGCAATACTCTAGCGATGTCAAATCACAAGCGATATTTGCCCGGTGATGAGATCTACATGTCTGGGCGTGCCCTTTATCCTATAACTATTAACCTCTTCCACAAGCTTGCCCAGGAATTCAACGGGGATCTGAAGGTTTCTTTTTCCGCCGGGGCGGATGCTCTCAACTTGGCCTCGATCTTAGCTTGCGGTGCTTGGTCAGTTTCCGTCGTTACCGATCTCCTAAAGCCCGGAGGTTATGCCAAGTTTCTCCAGTATCTGGAAAATTTGGAGGAAGAGATGCGTAGAAGAGGAGTGAAGGATTTGAAATGGCTTGCCCGAAACAAATTGGAAAATCTGGAACGGGAAGCTACCCGGGCGCTGGAGGATGGGCGCTACAAGAAAGAGTACCATCCGTACGGTTTGCCAAAACTCGAAACGAAGCTAAGCCTTTTCGATTGCGTTGCTGCTCCTTGCGTAAACCGGTGCCCAATCCTTCAAAACGTGCCCGAGTACGTGTGGCTGGTTTCGCAAGGAAGATACGATCAAGCACTGGAGGTCATCCTAGCCCGTAATCCCCTGCCCGCGATCACCGGTTACATCTGTACTCACCAGTGTCAGACCCATTGTACGCAGAATAACTACGAAGAGCCGATTGCCATTCGAGCACTGAAGCGGGTTGTAGCAGAAAGGGGAAAAGTCGCACTCAAAAAAGCCGAGGATAAAGGGTACCGAGTCGCCGTGATCGGAAGTGGCCCCTCTGGTCTGGCCGCAGCTTACTTTTTAGCCCTTAACGGAATCGCCGAAACCATTTACGAAGCCAAAGATAGGGCGGGGGGAATGATGAGGCTAGCTCCAGCTTTCAGGTTACCCCCGGAGATTATCGAGAAGGACATCAAGCGGATTGAGGGGCTGGGCGTGAAGATCGAGCTCTCCCAGCCAATCACAGAGTCTCCGGAGAGGCTTCTTGCTCGCGGTTTCGATGCCGTTTACATAGCTTCCGGAGCCCAGCAGGGCGCGCGTTTAGGTATTGAGGGCGAGGACGCAGCGGGGGTTTACCAAGCGATCGATTTTTTGGAGCGGGTGAACCGCGGAGAGCGGATTGAGTTAGGCGAGCGGGTCCTCGTGATAGGTGGAGGAAACACCGCTGTCGATGCCGCTAGAACCGCGAAGAGACTAACCAAGGGGACGGTCGAGCTCCTTTACCGGAGAACCCGCAGGGAAATGCCGGCGACCGAGGAAGAAGTTGAAGAACTCATCTCGGAGGGGATCGTCTTGAGAGAGTTGGTTTCCCCTTCTAAGATCATTACGGAGAACGGGCGTGCGATCGCTTTAGAGTGCATTCAGAACAAGCTTGGACCAGTTGGTCCGGATGGGAGAAGAAAGCCTATCCCCATCGAGGGGAGTGAGTTTCGGGTAGAGGCGAGCTCCATTATCATAGGCATTGGGCAACGTCCAGATGTTTCGTTCATCGATGGGAAGTCTATCCGTCTCAACGAGGATGGGACCATCGTTGTGGATCCTAAAACGGGACTCACGACCTATCCACGGGTGTACGCTGGTGGTGATGCCGTTCGAGGTCCGGCTACTATCGTTGAAGCTTGCGCCGATGGGAGGCGAGCAGCCGAAGCTATCTGCCGCCAGCTTGGTGTCAAGATGGATTTACCTACCGTGCAGCTTCCAGTGCTTTCCGGGGGGAACGTGCTTTCAAAGAAGCGTGTTCGGGCCAGGAGGGAGCTCCAGCGTAAGCGGGCAATGCTCCCGCTTGAGGAGCGGGAGGGCTTTAAATTGGTTGAGGCAACCCTCGACGAATCGGAAGCGAGGGCGGAAGCAGAGCGGTGCGTGCAGTGTTCGAGTTTTTGTGATAAGTGCGTTGAGGTGTGCCCAAACCGAGCTAATTATACCTTCTTTGTTCCTCCAACCAGTTTGCAGCTGCCCAAGCTCGTTTGCCGTGAGGGCGAGTTGAAAACCGCTGGGAAAGAACCGTTTGAAATCGCCAAAAGGAGGCAAATTCTCCACATCCACGATTTTTGCAACGAGTGTGGTAATTGCACGACTTTTTGTGTGCACGATGGCAAGCCTTACGAGGACAAACCTGTTTTGTTCTTGGACAAGGAGGACTTCGAGCGCGACGATATCAAAGGTTTTCGCATCGAAAAAGGCGTGGACGGGTGGATCATCCGGAAGAGGGAATACGGGAAGGAATCGCGCCTCATCGAAAACGGGGTGGGCATGACCTTCGAGAACGAATGGCTGAAGCTCGAGCTCTCCCCGGATTTTGAGATCAAAACAGCGAAACTGAAGAAGGAATTCGAGGGCGAATTCTCCCTGATCGGTTTAGCTGAAATGTACTTCATCCTGAAAGGTGTCACCGCTTCTCTGCCTTTCCTCCCACTCGCCTAGGTGTGAAGGACATGGTAGAAACCGTTGAGACCTTGATAGGGAACGGGCTGCTGGTGACCCTCGGGGAGAAAAACGAGGTGATCAAGAGAGGAGCGGTCTTGATCGAGGGAAAAATCATAAGGGACTTGGACAAGACGGAGGAGTTAAAGCCCTAACTTTCCCAAATTTTAGTGAT
>CAZCRN010000124.1:0-2626 GCA_964501125.1 Hadarchaeota archaeon (SeqCode)
CCCGAGTGGGTATCAGCGCACGAGCCTACCGATAGCCCTAGGCGGGGAGCTCCAAGGAGTGCGGATTCGAGAGATCCATCTCGAGGAGGACCCCGGACAGTATGACCCGGTAGCCGGGGCCGTCGACTTCAACCGCTCGGGAATCCCGCTCGTGGAAATCGTGACGGAGCCCGACATCAAATCTCCCGAGCAAGCCCGAAAGTTCTTGCGTCAGCTCACCCGAGTGCTCGAGTTCTCCGGAAAGATCCGTCCTGAAGCGGGCGGAGCGATGCGTACGGATGTTAACATTTCCATCGAAGGGGGAGGGCGAGTAGAGGTCAAGAACATCAACTCGGTCAAAGGGGCCTATCGCGCGTTAAAATTCGAAATCTTGCGCCAGCGCGAGAAACTCAAGCGGGGAGAGGTAATCGTTAGGGAAACGCGCGCGTACCTCGAAAGCCAAATGATTACCACCCCCATGCGCGTCAAAGAACTCGAAGAGGATTACCGTTACATTCCGGACCCGGATATTTTCCCGCTTATCATAGAGAAGACTCGGGTCGAAACGCTTAAGAGGCAGATGGTCGAGGCCCCTCATTTACGGGAGCAGCGCCTCGTCACACAGTACCGGATCCCCCAAGCCGCGGCGGGAGTAATTGTCAGCGAACGCGAGTTGGCAGATCTGTACGAGGCCGTAGCTAAAAAAGTGGACCCGAAGCTGGCTGCAACTTGGTTCAGGACCAAACTAAAGAAGGTGCTGAATTACATGAAACTGCGTGCTGCTGATGTTAAATTCACGCCAAAGCAGTTTGCAGGTTTACTTCGAATGGTAAAGGTCAAACGTATAACGCCCGAGCAGGGAGAACTCGTGCTCCGTGAGTTGGTAAAGAAGCCGACTGACCCAGAGAAGCTGTTGATGAAGCTGGGACTCGTCCCGCTTAAAAAATCCGAATTGAGGGCGGCGATTACTAGGGCGATCAAGGAGAACCCGAAGGCGGTTAAGGACTACTGGGCTGGGCGGAGAGAAGCCCTGAACTTCCTAGCGGGTAAAATCATGAAGCTCACGCGAGGGCGGGCAGACCCCCGGGAGATCACAAAGCTATTGCAAACAAGACTTAAGAAAAAGCGAAGAAGTCGATAGCAAACCTCGGTATCTCGACGGACGTTGTGAAAAGAAAGAGGGGAGATGTACCATAACCTAAAATTTTACCCTAAGCTTTTACTCGCAGCTTTCGCCCCTTGACCGAAACTGATTTTTTACTATTTGAGAACAAAAAATTTAGTCCTTAACCCCATCCGAAGAGGCTGGATTAATGGAAGCGTTAATCCTAGCAGCTGGAAAGGGAGAGAGGTTAAACGAGATAACGAAGGGCTCGCCGAAAGCTCTGGCCAAAGTTGCTGGGCTCTCGCTCTTGTGTAGGACACTGCGCTCGCTAAAGGAAGTGGGGATCACTTGCGCTCACGTGGTAATTGGCTACAGAGGAGATGAGATAGTTAGGAAATTTGGAAAAGAGTACGATGGGTTACCCATCCGTTACATTCAAAACCCCAATTGGGAGAAGGGAAACCTATACTCATTGCTTGCAGCAAAGGGGTACCTCAAAAGTAATTTTCTGCTGCTGATGTCGGACCACCTCTTCGATTCGCGCATAATGAAACATCTCGCTGAACAGAAGTTGGAAGGCTCCTTGATCCTCGCCGTGGATAGGAGAAGGTCCTCGCCTGATGATACCAAAGTTTTGGAGAGAAATGGCAGGATTATTAGCATAGGCAAGAAACTTAAAAGGTTTAACTTCATCGATATCGGAATCTTCCTTTGTTCACCAAAGGTCTTTCATTACGCTGAGGAGGCTGCAAAAAACGGTGGTGGTGAACTCGCGAATTGTGTTGAGTGTGCTGCATCGAAAGGGGACGCACACATATTTGATATCGCAAAAATTCCATCATACGTCCCCAAGATGCGCAGGGAAGTCAAACCGTTTTGGCTCGATGTGGATACACCTCAGGACCTCAAGCGAGCAAAATACTCGCTCGTCCAACATTCATCGAAGGAGGCCTCCGACTTCTTAGCTCACTACATCCACCGGCCGATAGAGAACAAGATCGTCTACCGCCTCTCAGACACTAAGGTTACACCAAACCAATTGACGGTAGTAGTAAACATCGTTGCCTACTGCGCGACTGCCCTTTTCTTTTTCGGGCACTTACTCATCGCCTCGCTCCTGACATTCGTCGTCGGGCTCATGGATGGGCTAGATGGGAAGCTCGCTAGGGTAAGAAACGGGTCCACCAAGCTCGGAACCATGGAGCATCCTTTTGACCTCCTTTTTGAATTCTCTTGGCTGGCGGCCCTAGGGTTTTACTTGTCCAACACCATGGGGGATCTCCTGCCGCTCTCTTTCTCTGTGCTAGCGATAATTTTCATCGCGTTCTACCGTCAAGTTTATGATCGCTTCGGGCACACGATGGGAAAGAGCCTGGATGATTCTGGAGATTTCGAGCGGAGATTTAAAAGGATAGCCGGAAGGAGGAATCTTTATAACATTCACATCTTGGTCTGGGTCCTAGCTGGTCTTCCTTTCTACTGTCTGATCACCATCCTTGGCCATGCCGTTCTGACAGCTGGGGTGTACACTCTGAGAGCTTG
>CAZCRN010000125.1:0-2579 GCA_964501125.1 Hadarchaeota archaeon (SeqCode)
ATACCTTTATTTTTTTAATAGCACAACGCGGCTCGGCTCGGATTCATCGGTTACTTTATAGCCTGTTTCGCGCGTCAACTCAGCCGCGAACTCTTTGACCTCCTCGTGACTAGGCATATTTTCCATGGTCAGCCTCGTTCGTGAGTATCCCACAAACATATACGCCTTAGGCTCGACGAAATCTGGCCCAGCTTTTTCGACAAGCTTCGCATAACCGGTAGGATCTTTGAGGTTCAGCCCCTTTACCAAAGTCAGCCTAAGGGCCTTACGACACCCGAACGATGACATCAGCTCCAGACTTTTGTTTAATTTCTCCCAACCGCCAGGGATCTGCGGCTGACAGACCGTCTCATAGGTCTTTGGGTCGGGCGCCACCACCGAGATGTATAACTGTGTTGGCTCGGTGATATCCGCCAAGCGATCGGGATGCATGCCGTTTGTCACCAAGAAGGTCGTCATCCCTCGCCTGTGGCACTCGGCGATCAGCCCGCTGAGCTTTGGATAAAAGGTCGGCTCTCCCGCAAGCGATATCGCACAATTTTTTGGATCCCTACTCTCCTCCCACTTTCGCCTATCAGCGTTTGGGTTTCCCTTGAACCCGCTCAGCAGCACTCGTTGGGCTTGAATCGCACCATCTAGGATTTCAGCTGGTTCGTCAACGCCGTCAACCCAACTCGTACTGGTCACCTCGATGTTCCGCCAGCAGTACACACACTTGTGATCGCAAAACGGTAGACTAGGCGTCAGCTGCAGGCATCGGTGGCTCTCGATGCCGTAAAATTTCTGTTTGTAGCATACGCCCTGATTCAACAAACTCTTTCGGGTCCAGTGACAAACCTTAACCGCGCTGTGCTTGTATTTGCCAACAAAACGATAGTCAACGTTTTCCAAGTCTGCTAAGTCACGATCAGAAATTGCCATTCAAGCGCCCCACTTAACCCTCGGCATGTTCTTTTTGCTCAAGCATCCGCTGCAAAATCGATAGCGCCTTTTTCTGGATCTCGTCTAGCTTGCCTTTGCCACCCATGCTCGCGGCACCAGCGTGGCCGCCGCCCGTACCACAGAAGCTTCTGGCAAGCTCAGACATCAGATCGCCCAAGTGCAATCGGGTCTGATCGCACACCTCCTCGCGTGCTCGGCCACTCAATCTAACCTTGCCTTTTTCCTCTGACCCCACAAGTGCAACATCCGCTCCGATGCGTACCAACGTTGCCGCCGCATCCGCCTCGAATGAGCTAACCCTTGAAAGTGCGATCAGTTGTCCATGTACTCTTTGTAGCTCTGACCGCTGGGTTGCCTTCAACATCGCCATGCGCTTCGGCATGTCTTCCGGCAACCTCAATGCCTTCATCGCGCTCTCATAGCTTGCACCCGCCTTGATCAGTGCGTCAACAGCCTCAAATGTAGATGGAGTCGCGAGTCTGAATTGTCCCGTATCGGCAACTATTCCAATCAATAACAGAGATGCCATCTCCGGCGTCAAGCTTGCACCGAGCTCTCGGATAAGCGGGAAAACGAGTTCGGACGCCGATGGTGAGTCCTCCTTTACAAAGGATAGCTTCGCAACCCGTTTCATCTCTTCGGCCGGGCGATGATGATCGACAACTATCAAATCCAGCGATTTTTGCTTTATCTGCTCGCCCAACTCCCCGAGCTGACCCAAACTCGAGGTATCCACTAACACGACAACGTCGACATCCAACGATGGATGGGTATTTACCTTACGCTTAGCCGTATCCAAAACGCTTTTAGAAAGCCTGCTGACATCACCGCAAGCTCCGGCCTGAACCCTCGCGCCAAGCTGCTCGAGCGCATCAGCCAGAGCAAGCACGCTGCCCACTCCATCCGGGTCCGCGCTCGGATGGCAGATCACTAGGATTCGCTTCCCCTGCTTAACGGCGCTAGTCAAAAATTGTGCAATCTCTCTCATTCGAACCTATCCAAAATACGCAGCAGGTGTAAAAAGTCATTAGGTTTTGAAGTCAGGCGGCTTCGCCTTTTGGGGGCCTGCGTGCCTTTAGCATTTCCTGCAATTTATCGCGTATCTCGCGCAGGCGATTGATAACACGTTCTTCTTGGCGCTCAACAGTTTTGATGCGCAAATCGAGTGTTTCCTTGCGCTCACTCAACTTCTTCTGTGTGGCTTCGCGATCCGCTTTTACCAAAATCCCCCCAACGCTCTTGTAGACCGTGGCGCCGGCCTCCAGTTTGCCCAACTCTTCCAACGCTCGCTCGGTCTCACGCAGGGTCAGCTGGAGCTGTTGCTTCTGAGTCGCCAACGCCTGAGCTTGTTGCTGGACTTGCCTGAACTGGGCAAGCTGATGCCTAAGTTGAGGTGGCATTTCTTCCATCTACTTCCTCCCAGTTTCGACCACATCCCGCGCGACGATCGCCCAACGCAGGAATGAGTTCAAGGCCGCACGCATGGCAGCCGTGTCCTTTGCATCTATTTCCAAACATAAAACGTTTTTCCTGCGAGATATGTTCGCTTGGCATCTAGCGGATTCGGGTAAAATCTCCTCTGGCTTTAGAGAACCGCATATGGCATTTGCTACCTTAGCGCTTGAGAAATGCAATTC
>CAZCRN010000126.1:0-2565 GCA_964501125.1 Hadarchaeota archaeon (SeqCode)
GCGTGGCCCAAGCGGAAGGTGGAAGCCCCCGAATTCATTCGGGGGAGGAGGTCACTTCTTTTCGAGGTACTTTGCTACGTATCTCGCGAACTCGTCGAAATCCTTTAACCCTTTAAGCAAGAAATCGTGCAATTTTTCTAGGTCGATTTCCGCGTAACCATGAACCAATACATTTCTGAAGCCAGCCGCCGGCGCAAATCTTTTCGCAAATTCCAGTGGGAGGACCCCTTTTCGTCCGAGCGTTAAAATAGCCTCCCGATAGTCCTCTGGCTTCTCGAAACCCTCCTCAGAAATTATCACCTCCGCTGTATCGAGGGCAGCCTCTATCGCAACTTGAAAGTTCCGTTCAACGGCGCTCCTCAACGCGTAATTTTTCTCGAGTTCTTCCAAGCTCACGTGCTGGTTGGCTCTGAGAAAATCTGTGCACCTTTTCATCACCACGAGTTTTCTAGCTACGCTCTCTTTTGCTTTCATCGGGTCACCAATTCAACCCTTTCTCGGATACCTTCCTTAAGAACGTCTCGAGTGCCCGTTTCTCGTAATACCTTCTATCTAGATACCTTGATGTTATGACATGCTCGACCTCGACCTTTTTCGACGTATCTTTAACGTAGATGGGCTTGAACCTGATTATTTCATAATTCAAAGTGGGGGGGGCATCGTTCATTACGACTAGGTCCACCCGGTTGATCTTCAGCGCTGAGGATAGCTCGCCTATCAACCTGAGCTGCAATTTGAACCTCTCCTTGCTCGAGAGGGAATCATCGAGGTAAACGGCTACGTCGACATCGCTCAGCTCGCCCAATTCCCCCCGGGCCGCCGATCCGAAGAGGTACGCTAGTTCGACATGCCTTTCTCGCCCGAGGAGCTCCTTCATTTTTTCTTTTAGTACCATCGCAACCACGTAAGACATTGACCGCCTGCTATTAATCTCCTTCATTTATATCGAATTCTGCACTGTTGGGCCCGTGGCCAAGCCAGGATAAGGCGGCAAGCGAGGCAACTCGCCCGCAAGCCTTCTATCTGGGCCGGAGAAAGCTCCAAATCCTGGGTTCAAATCCCCGCGGGCCCGCTTGTTTTTAAGTTTCAAGCGAAATATCAGGTGACATCTCTGGCGGTTGGCTGGTGAAATGGTGGAACCAAGGGACTACGGAAAACGCTTGGTTAAAGGCAGCGCGCTCGTGTTTGTAGCACTTGTCGCCTCGGGTTTTATTGCCCTCTTCCTGCGCATGTTCCTAGCGCGCAGCCTGAGCGTTGCGGACTACGGCCTTTTCTACGCCATATTCGCGTTCATATCGTTATTTGCCCTTTTCCGGGACTTGGGCCTGAACGCGGCTCTGGCGAAGCACATACCTGAGTTCCAAGTCGGGGGACAGTTCGACCGGATCAAGTCCTCGATGGCTTTCGTAGTTTCGTTTCAAGTGGTTTTTGCGTTTTCCATCGCTATCGTACTATTGATCCTTTCCGGCCATATAGCTCCGGCAGTCTTCGGGACAGGAGCTGCAGCACTTCCCCTCTCCATCCTGTGCGCTTGGTTCTTCGTGGCAGTATTCTTCACTTTTTTTAGACACGCATTTCAAGGTTTTCAAAACATGCCGGCATACGCATCGATGGATTTCTTCAACATTATGTTCGTTTTATTCTCGGCTCTGCTATTCGTGGGCGCGTTGGGCTATGGGGTCTACGGTGTCGCCTCCGCCTACCTGCTTGGAGCGGCGGCGACGGGGATCGTCGGCTTCGTCGCTTTCAGGATGGGATACCCACAGGTGTTCAGGGCAAAAGCATCGTCCATGAAGCCCCTAGCCAAAAAACTATTCGCGTTCGCGCTGCCGGTCTTCCTGGGCGGACTCGGGGGACTGATCGTTGGGCATACCGACACGCTGACGATTACGATATTCCGCACCCTCCCAGAGGTCGGTTTCTACCAGACCGCACAACCGGCCGCCCGCACCCTATGGTACTTTGGAATAGCTCTGACGGCTATCCTCTTCCCGATGGTTTCCGAGCTCTGGGCGAGACGTGAGAAAAAGCTTCTAGGTAACGCGCTGCACTTCCTGACCAAATTTTTATTTATCCTCGTCATCCCCGCGACGCTCGTCTTCATGGCATTTCCTGGAATCGTGATCAGCTTACTTTTCGGCCCGAACTATCTGCCTGGGGCCACGGTGCTTCAGATCCTAAGCGTTGCCGCGATAGTATACACGCTATACGTGATTCTGGTGTTCACGATTGCTGGCATCGGCAAGCCCATCATCAACGCGAAGATCGTCGCCGTGATGGCGTGCTTGAACTTGGCCGGGAACTTGGTGTTAGTCCCCTTATATGGCATTGAGGGTGCAGCGGTAGCTACTCTCGGCTCCTACCTGCTTGCCCTCGCCTTGCTGTTCCACTACGCGCGAAAGTTTGTTAGGTTCATCATACCATCCTTGCCCATGCTTAAAGCGGTAGTCGGCGGGATGCTCACGTTGCTCCTCATCTTCGGCCTCAAATCCCTCTTGGTGCTGCAGCCTTGGCCCGAGGCATTTGCTGTCGTGATGCCAAGTCTGGTATTCTATGGGGTGTGGG
>CAZCRN010000127.1:0-2563 GCA_964501125.1 Hadarchaeota archaeon (SeqCode)
GCGCATCGAGCTCGATTCGCTCCAAGCATCCGCGAGATATTTTCAATCTCATTTTCCTCATTTTACCTAAGCGCCGCGATCAAAAAAACGCTACCGAAGAGTTTAAAAACGCTACAAGTAATTCCTCGCAAGAGGTTGAAAAATTGGCGAAGGTGAAACCGATTGCCCTCGTTGGCCCTGCAGCGTTTTACATCGGTCTGCTGATAGTATTGGTGGCTGCATTCATTGAACCATCGGGTTGGCTCTATGTGGGACTAGCTATATTGGGAGTGATCGTCGGTGCTCTTAACATAACGGCGAAAGAAGTTGCTCCATTCCTCTTTGCATCGATTGCTTTCATCGTCGGCGCTTTGGGCATGGCATTACTCGTGGAAGAGATGCTACCAGTAGCAATGGAAGAATACCCACAGCTTCTCCGGTTAGCAACAAACTTGGTGGTGTTCATCGGCGCTGGAGCGATGCTCATCTCGCTGAGGGCAATTTACGGACTTGCAAAGGCCAGGTAAAAAACGCCTGACCACTTTTCTTTTTTATGCTAAGCCGAGTTCACGCAATTTCTCTTTGGTTGGCACACCCTTCGAATTCCAGCCCCTAAAGGCGTAATAAGCCGGCAACATTTTTGCGAGCATGCATGTACGACCCTTGGATGGTCCCTCGGGCATGGGTTCATCAGTCAAGCGTTTGGGCAGGGTGTCATCTTTAGCGGTAAATCCCTCACGCAAGTTATACAGCCGCTCGAGGTTCCATATACGCTCACCTATTGTCATGATGGCCTCATCCGTGAACTCGATGCCAGTGGCAGCGGTGAGCAGCTTTGCGTATTGCACCGTTTCGAGCGCAAACGACGTGAATTTGCATGCCACAAGTGAGTCCAACGTTGCGAAAAGATTTTGGAAAATCACGGTTGTTTCAGGCTTGCCACTGGTCGAGAAGCGCTCCATGAGCTTCGGGATGCCCAAGACCTCGGGAGCGATCATGTAGGCTCGCAGGTGACAGCCACCACGATTGCTCGTTGCGTATGCCAAACCATGTCCCTGAACGCCCCGTGGATCGTAGGCTGGGAGTTCGAGGCCTTTGACCGACATGGAGAGCTCCGGTGCTCCGCATTCTTTAGCAAGCCGTGCCGAGCCCTCCGCAAGCTTGCCTCCCAAACCCTCACGCATGGCGGTTTTGCGGGTGAGCTCAACGATTGACTTTGCGTCCCCAAACTTTGGTCCCTCGAGCCCTCCGCGCTCCGCCAGCTCCATCGCGCAGCCGATGGTGTTGCCCATCGAAATCGTGTCGAGGCCGAGGTCATTACACAAGTAGTTCGCCTTTGAAATCGCTGCGAGATCGTCAATCCCGCACTGGGCACCGAATGCCCAAATCGTCCCATACTCCGGACCCTCGCCCTCCTGCCCCTCGACCTTGGTGACCCTACCGCAGACCATTGGGCACGCAAAGCACCCCTTGCTGCGAACCAAAATAGTGTCAGCCATGGTTTCACCACTCGTGCGGTCGGCGGTCGGAAATACCCCAGTTTGGAAGTTTCGAGTTGGATAAATTCCGTGCTCATTGATGATGTTGACCAAGATCGCGGTACCGTAAGTTGGTAGCCCCGTACCCGTGACCGAGTTTTCCTTCAAAAGTTTTTGACACTCCTTCACGTAGGTGATGAATGATTCCTTGTTGGCTATTTTCGGCTTTTTTGTGCCGCGAACTGCAATTGCTTTAAGCCGCTTCGAACCCATAACCGCACCGACGCCGCCGCGGCCAGCTGCTCGATGTTTATCGTTGATGATAGCCGCGATTCGAACTAGTTTTTCACCAGCTGGTCCGATGCAGGTCACTTTGACTTTGTCGTCACCAAGCTCCTTACGGATGGCATCGGTCGTGGCATGGGTGCCCCTTCCCCAGAGTTTACCAGCGTCTCGGAGCTCGGCCCCGCCATCGTGCACCCACAAATAAACCGGTTTTTTGGATTGCCCCTTGACGACGATCGCGTCGAAGCCAGCGAACTTGAGCTCTGGGCCCCAAAAGCCGCCCGAATTAGCGTCGAAAACTGTGCCGGTTAGGGGCGATTTAGTCACAACGCAATAGCGGCCAGTCGCCGGAGCCAAAGTTCCCGTCAGCGGGCCGGCCGCGAATATCAATAGGTTTTCAGGATCGAGTGGTTTGATATTTGGCCCAACCCGATCGTATAAAATTTTAACTCCTAGGCCGCGCCCACCCACAAAATCTCGTGCGAGTTTCTCATCGAGATCGATTTGGGCTATTTCTCCCTTCGTTAGATTAACCTCGAGGATCTTACCCATCCAGCCGTACATCGGAGTGCCTCAAATCAGGCCTGCTTTCTTCATCCCCTTGCGAAGCAATACGCGCTCGACGCCCGTGATCGGCCCCAGGGGCATGCGAGTCCGACCGCTCGGTCTGCCCATTAGGGTTTGGACTATCTTCTGCCCGTAGAGGTAAGGCACCTTTCGGAACTCGTTCTTCAGCCTGATTATGTTGAGCTGGATTTTCCTGCATTTTTCGAGGTCCCCTTTAAGGAAGGAATTGTAGAGATCGAGGACCATCTCGGGAA
>CAZCRN010000128.1:0-2519 GCA_964501125.1 Hadarchaeota archaeon (SeqCode)
TAGCATGGATGGTGCAATTTACGTATGCCTCCTTCCCGATGTGATGGTTGGGCAACTCGATGCGCAAACGGATTTCTGGACCATACAAACTGTCAAATCGTAGCCGCCATCTCCAAAAGCCTTTTTAGCAACAACCCCCCACGCAAAGCTGAAACTTTAACCGGTGCTGGAATGACGCAGATAGTATACGCAGGCGAGGGCTGCACGGGCTGTAAGATTTGTTCCGTGGCCTGTGCATATTTCCATGAACGCGCATTCAACATCCGAGCCGGGCGCATCTGGGTTGTCAAGGAAGAGCCGCTGACCGACTATCCGGTAGTGTGCTCCCAATGCGCCAAGCCGCGGTGTCAAGAGGTTTGTCCAGTTGGGGCTATCAGGTGGAGAGACGATATCACAGTAGTAGATGAGAACGCGTGCATCGGTTGTGGCGCATGTGTCGAAGTCTGCTCATTTGGGGCGATAAGCATACATCCAACCAAGCGCGTTGCGATGAAATGTGATCTTTGCAACGGCGGCGAACCCCAGTGTGTGAAGTTCTGCCCTGCGGGCGTGCTAAAGTTACAGAAGCGAGTGAGGAAGTGAACCCGTGCTATCTCCCTACGGCGGATACATGGGGCAGCTCTTGCGCGTAGACCTGACCAAAGGCAAAAGCACGATCGAGCAACTACCACGCGAGCTCGTGCTCAACTACTTAGGGGGCACGGGTTTTGCTGCACGCATCCTGTTCGACGAATTAACGCCCAAGGTGGATGCCCTAGATCCTGCAAACAGGCTAATTTTAGCAACCGGTCCCCTTACGGGCACGCTCTGGCCCTCGGCAGGTCGTTGGGCGGCGTATGCGAAGTCACCGTTGACGGAAATCTGGGGCGAATCCCACTGCGGTGGTTTCTTCGGTGTTGAGCTCAAGTACGCGGGCTATGATGCGCTGATCTTGCAAGGGCGAGCGAAAAAACCCGTTTACCTCTGGATCGATGACGGCGCAGTCAGCATCCTGGCGGCTAGAGACCTCTGGGGCCGAAATACAGCCGAGACAACCGATGTGCTCCGAGAGCGACACGGTGATCGCGAGGTTGAGGTGGCTTGTATCGGGCAGGCGGGCGAGCGGCTGGTTCGCTTTGCGTGTATCATGAACAACTATCAGGATGCGGTTGGACGCACGGGACTGGGAGCCGTGATGGGCTCAAAGAACCTCAAGGCAGTCGCGATTCGCGGCACCAAGGGAGTCACGATCGCTGATGATGAGAAATTCATGGAGTTGGTCGAGGAAGCACACGAACGCGTGCTCAAGCAGCCTCAGGCCCAGCAAATGACTAAATACGGCACACCGCTGTTGGTCGCATACAAATCAAAAATCGGGGAGCTCGCGACTCGAAACCACCAAACCGGCATATTTGCGGGAGCGGACAAGCTTGATGCTGACACCATCCGAGCTAAGTACTTCGCCAAGACGCGTTCGTGCTTCGGGTGCCGCATCATGTGCAAGAAGGTCAATCGGATCCCTGGGGGCAAGTACAAGGGATTGATTTCGGGCGGCCCGGAGTACGAGTCGATCTATTCGTTTGGCACGAACTGCTGCATCGACGATTTTGGTGCGGTTCTGAAAGCGAACGAGCTCTGTAACCTGTATGGAATGGACACGATTTCGGCTGGTTGCGTGATCGCGTGGCTAATGGAGTGCTACGAGCGCGGACTCGTCAGCCGCAAACGGTGTGGGGGGCTAGACTTGCGGTGGGGTAACGCCGAGGCGATGGTTAAATTAGTCGAGCAAATCGCGAAGCGCAAGGGCATTGGCAATTTGCTAGCAGAGGGCAGTTATCGAGCCGCCAAGCGACTTGGCAAGGGCTCGCAGCGGTATGTCATACACGTCAAGCGGATGGAGGTCTCTGGTCAGGACGGCCGAACCCATCGGAGTGTTGCCTTAACTCATGCGATATCCGTTCGGGGGGCGGATCACCTGCGTTCGCTGGTCACGGTCGACCAATTGGGCTATGAAAAGGTCGCGGCCGAGCGCTACGGAAAAGACAAGCTACCTGAGATCTGCGACCCATACTCAGAGAAATACAAGGCGCTCGTGGTCAAGGATGCCGAGGAAGTTTTTGCCATACGCGATTCGCTGATCGTCTGCTGGTACTCATGCGGCTGGCCCCCCATATTCTGGATGCCGGATTTCGCGCGAGCTGCGGAAGCGGCGACTGGCATCGAGGAATTCGGAAAGCTCGAGCAGATGTACCGAATCGCGCGGCGCATCTGCAACCTCCGGCGGGCGTTCAACGTGCGCGAGGGTCTCACGCGCAAGGATGATGTGATCCCCGATCGATTTACCCGTGAACCAATGCCCGAGGGTCCCGGCAAGGGGCAGGTCGCAAACTTGAAAGTGATGCTAGACGAGTATTACAAGATGCGAGGGTGGAATAGAAATGGGATACCCACAAAGCGCACACTAACCGAGCTCGGTCTGGCAGACGTAGCGAAAAAACTTAGGTTATGATTGAATGGAAGTTGTGGTTAAGCTTCACGGC
>CAZCRN010000129.1:0-2470 GCA_964501125.1 Hadarchaeota archaeon (SeqCode)
TGGCGACCAGCAGCCTGAGCTCTCCCTCGCGCTCACGTAACGCCGCCATATACCTTTGGGGCTTGAGGTCCCGTAGAAGTCTCACAAAAGATTTTCTCGTGTCGGTGGTGGTTACCTCAAACTCCATGCGATCTTGGATCATGACAAAATCCACGATTTCAAAGCGTTTGCCAACCGTGGCTTCTATCTTGGCCAACCGCGGCGGTAGTACACCGCTCTCCACAACCTTCATGTCACCGCGACATTTTGGGCACTCTTTGGACACAACTTCGCCGACCCCCCTCGCCGACATGCGGTACTCTGCATAACCGCACTTGATGCATTCAAATTTAGCTGCTGGGCGCTTCATCCCGAGCACTACCCTTGATAGCCCCGCCACCGCTGATATAATTGATGCTCGATCTTGAGGATGTCTAGAATTTTTCCAACAACGAAGTTCACGAGATCCTCGATCTTCTCGGGTTTATGGTAAAATGCTGGCATCGCCGGCAAGACCACTGCCCCAGCCCGTCTGAGCTTTGCCATATTTTCAAGGTGGATGAGATTCAGCGGTGCCTCGCGGGGCACTAGCACCAAGGGGCGGTTTTCCTTAAGAGTAACATCAGCAGCGCGTGTAATGAGGTTCTCCGTGACTCCGCTTGCTATAGCCCCTAAGGTCTTCATGCTGCAAGGCACGATCACCATCCCATCCGTTTGCACGGATCCGCTGGCCAAAGGCGCGGCTAAGTTATCATAAACGTGGCTGCGCGTCGCAAGCTTGCGTAAATCGTCGATGCTCTTGCCCAACTCAAACTTCAGGATGCGCTCGGCGGCCGGGGAAACGATTAGATCCGTTTCAATGCCGAGCTGATGCAGAACCTCGAGTAGTCTAACACCATATACCACACCACTACAGCCCGTGAGAGCGATTACGAAACGCATAGCACCACTCACGAAATCGCGGCACCGAGCCTTATATAAATGCAGGAATCAAGGCACAACGACGGTGCTCGGGTGGGGCTCCTTAAGCGAGTAAGCGTGGCCGTCGATGCGAACGTCTACAAAGTTAGCCATCCTCAACTGCCCCGCAATACCTATATTTTGTGCATGCCTCCAGCGAGAAAGATTTTGTACGACCCGGTGGTTTGCGGCGAACGGCTCCGCAGACTTGCGATCGAGTGTAACAAAACTTTTCTGAAAACAGCATGGCAGCTCGTTCCGGGTTTGAAGAGGGTTCGGGCAAACAACATATGCGAGATAGTGGTGTTGCGCGGCGGACTTGCGTATGCCTTAGATGTAGCTTTTGAGGACCTTTTCGGTGCTTTTCTGCCACGTTGCGTGATCGGAGCTAGACGGTATAGGATATCGGGGGAAAAATTCGGCGCGGAAATAAAATACATCAATTTCGACCCCCTGCCTGATAACGGCATTTTGTTGATGGGTGACACGATCGCTACTGGGGCATCGCTAAGCCGGACACTTGCGGAGGTGCGCGATGAGCTTCGTAGACGAGACTATCGCGTTAAGAGGTTGCTCGTGTTTAGCATAGCCGCGGCATTCAAGGGCTGCACGCGGTTGCTCGAGTGGGAGGATAGGTTCAGGGAGTGGTGGCCGAACTTCAGAGTCCACTTCTTCGCGGCGGAAGCTTTGTTCGGTTTGGTCGATGGGACCCACCTCCGATTTCGCAAAGAGGGAGAAGCGATCGTGCCGGATGAGGTCAAAGAATGCGTGAGCAAGGTTTATGGGGACTATGAGAGCGGCTTCTTGCCAAACAACATCTGTGCTATTTTCGATTGGGGTGATCGCAGTTTCAGGATCGAGCGCCATTTAAAGGATGTTCTCAGGTTTGCATCGAGTTCGCTAAGGGTTGCAAGGGATCGAAAAGCCAAGGGGGTCCTCAAGCGGATACAGCGAAATGCCAAACTGGAGCTAAAAAAGCTAGGTTGGCCCCTCAAGAAGGCGCGGCGCTAGTTGCACTTGATCGATTCTTTATCCAAGCGTAGGCGCCTGATTTGCATGAGCCTAGAAGAGCTCGTTTATATCTTTGGATATATCCTTTAACCCAAGTTTTGGTGAGCAGACTTACACCGTGAGCAAGCCGAGGACGTAGAGGGTGGGTAAAAGGGCGCCCAGGAACCTTAAGCTTCCTAGATAGTAGAGCTTTTCCCTGAAGTGACCAAACTCACCGAAAAAACAGCACAGGTAAAAAAGGAACAGATGCAGAGGATCGTTATACACAAAGGCCAGAAAGCCGAGAAGGCCAAGGAAGCCTAGAAATCCGAGCCAACCATACTTCTTTTGTTCACGGTACCAAACCCTACCACTCCCCCAACAACAGCCCTCGCGAGGCCTTCAAGTTCTATCACGTCGTTAACGAGTAAGATCAAAACTACCCGTAGGATGAAGCCAAGCAGAACTGTTGCCCTCTCTGCCTCTTTTTTTTCTATAGGTTCAAAACCAACATACAAGCCTGATTTTTGATAGTCATACG
>CAZCRN010000130.1:0-2461 GCA_964501125.1 Hadarchaeota archaeon (SeqCode)
AAAGGAAATTATGCCCCCGTTCGACCGCACCAGAAAGCGCTTGAAGGCCGATATCGGCCGTTCCCCCATCGCCAGCAATCGCGACTGATTTGACATCTCGCTTGCTAAGAATTTTCAAGGCCGCTTCGATACCTGAAGCAACTGCAGCCGCGTTCTCGAATGCCACGTGGATCCACGGTACTCGCCAAGCCGTTTCCGGGTAAGGTGTGGTAGTGACCTCTACGCAGCCGGTAGGTGTAGTAACAATGATATCTTTACCAAGTGCTTTGAGGGCAAGCCTGACCGCAAGAATCTCCCCGCAACCGGCGCACGCACGGTGTCCAGGGGCTAGGAGCTCCTCTTCGATCAGCCCTTTCATTTCAACCTTAACCCCACAAGCTTCTCCCTCAATCCGAGCCAACGCACTGCTTTTTCTACTTTGCCTTTTTCTACCGCAATTGCGGCTGCTCTTAACACCTTTCTAATGTCAGATGGTGGAACGTCGCGTCCCCCCAGGCCGCATATGAAGTTCAACATAAGTGGCCCCTCGCCAACGTTCACGAAGGCTGCAGCCGTATCGAGGAAAAGCGCTCCTGCAGATCCAAGCGAGACATCCTTTTCGAGTACTGCAGCTACCTTTGCCCTCTTAAGCGCGTCAATCAGTTCTCTAACGGGGAAAGGTCTAAAGGAGCGAACCCTCACCAATCCGACCGATTCACCCTGCTTTCGGTAACGGTCGATCAACTCCTTCAGAGTACTGCTCAACGAACCTAAGGTAAGCAACACGATATCCGCGTCGTCGCTGTGATAGCGCTCGATTAGTCCGTAGCCCCTGCCGAAACGCTTTTTGAACTCCTTGTCGACTTTAATCAACTCTTGTTTTGCCGCGCGCATCGCTTCTTGCACCATACACCTGAACTCCTCGTAGTACTCGGGCACTCCCACCGGCCCCATGGTCACCGGCTTGTTTGGGTCAAGGGGGTGGGGAAATCGGTAAGGCGGTAAGAATTCGTCGACTTCTGCTTGCTCGGGCACGTCAACGGGCTCTGAAGTATGGGAGAGAATGAAACCATCGTAACATACCATCGCGGGCAAGAAGACCCCCTCGGCTACACGATAGACTTGGAGGACTGAATCGAGGACTTCTTGGTTGTTTTCACAGTAAAGCTGGATCCAGCCAGAGTCTCGCATGAACATGGAATCTTGGTAATCGCACCAAATACTAAGGGGTGCCGAGAGCGAGCGGTTAGCGATCGTCATAACAATTGGTAGTCGCATACCCGCCGCCGTGTAAAGCATCTCACCCATAAGCGCCAAACCCTGTGATGCGGAGGCGGTAAAAGCTCTGGCCCCAACGGCCGATGCCCCCATACACGCGCTGAGGGCACTATGTTCAGATTCGACTTTCATGAACTCCGCATCGAGCTCACCATCCGCCACGTACCTCGCTAGTGTTTCAGCAACGGCAGTCTGGGGGGTTATGGGATAAGCTGAAATCACTTGGACGCGAGCTAGCTTTGCTGCCTCCGCTGCAGCTTCGTTGCCGTTTAGTACACGTTTCAACCTTTTACCTCCGGAACCATGGTTATCGCGTGTTGTGGACACTGAACAGCGCAGATTCCACAACCCTTACAGTACCGGTAGTCAACGCGGGGGGGCTTGCCTTTGGTCGTGGCCGCTTCTGGACAGTAAAGCCAGCAAAGCCCACAACCGTTACACTTAATCGGGTCGAGCACGGGCCTGAAGGTGCGCCAGCCCCCAGTCTCGGTACGGACGCTGCTCCCAGGCTCGAGAATAACGGCGCCGATGGTCAACTTCATCCTATCACCGCGGTTCGTTCATACGCTGCCTTGACTGCAGCCACATTTTTCTCCCCGAGTTTTCCTTTAAACTTCCCTTGGATCGCTTTGACAATCGAATCCAGCGAAACTAAACCAGTAGCCTTGGCGAATGCTCCAAGCATCGCAGTGTTTGTTATTGGTGCTCCTAATATTTCTACTGCGATGGTAGTTGCATCAACCGCTACGATCTTGCCTTGGATCCCTTTTGGCACTTTCTTCGTGTTCGCGACTACGATCCCCCCGCGCCTCAGCCCTGCAGCCACATCTATAACTTTTAGCAGCGTTGGGTCGAGTACCACGACGTAATCCGGCTCGTAAATCTCTGTACGAATTCGGATCGGCTTGTCATCTATACGTGTGAATGCCACGACCGGCGCCCCTCGCCTCTCCGCGCCGAAGAAAGGAAATGCTTGACAATATTTGCCCTCTATGAAAGCCGCCTCGGCCAGCAACCGTGCAGCCGTAACTGCTCCCTGTCCCCCGCGACCGTGAAATCTGATCTCTTTCACACCAAAAACCCTTTGTAAAATCTCACTATGGACTATAAATTTATCCCAGCTTTAGGAGCCGAGATTGGTCCTGATTCTAAAACCACTAGCTTGAGAACTGTTAGCTCCATCATCCAAGGCTTATGGCACCAT
>CAZCRN010000131.1:0-2415 GCA_964501125.1 Hadarchaeota archaeon (SeqCode)
CATACGTTTTGATAGCAATTTTTCGCCCATTATTTCACACGCCTGTAAGTTTGTCGCCGCTGACGTACCGCTTCCACACATAATTGCGCTCGAAGGTCAGCTCGCTCGGTACTCCCGCTCGCTCTAGCACGCCTTGGGCTTCGTCCAAGCTGCGGGTTGGAACCAAATCCCTAGCGACCTTGCTTATGCGCTCGAAAACCACGCGGGGATCGAAGTAAAAAGTCATCGCGGATAGGGGGGTGAGCACGACTTTTCGGTAACCGCCACGAATTTCAATCTCTCCAGTTCGCCCGCGAGCTGCATCTACAGCTAATGCAGAAGACTCGGTCTTTGTTTTTGGAATAACCTCATCGAGCGCCTTCAGGTCCTCGGGAGTTAGGCCCCGGGCGCCAAGAAAACCTCCATAGCTTGCCACGCGAGCGACTTGCTGGTTGAACTGCTCGAGGCTCAGCTCGCCATCGGTGCAGCATCCCAGCACCCCTAAAGCCACGGGTACCTCGAGATTGGCCATGGTCGCCAACATCATGCTATCGGCCAGCATCGAGTGAAGGCCCTCCTCCGTTCCCTCGGCGAGCACATCGCCGCCGACATCGATTCCAACGAATAGGTCGACACCGAGTTCCTTCATCGCCCCGTTTAGACCAGCGATGGCTCCTTGAACCCCCCGATTTAGGTCGACCAGCAAGGTCTCAGTTCCGAGGATCTCAGCGATCACGGACTCTGTGAATCTAATTCCTTTGGTTGTTCGCGTTTTGGCGTTCGCTAACCCAACCGTGTCTGATAGGCGCTTGAGCTCGGTGATTTCGTCTAGGCGCCGTGGTCCGGGCTCTGGATCATTGACATAGCGCTCCCAAGTCAGACCTCCCACGATCGTCCGGAGGCCTAGCCAGCGCAAGTAACGCGCGGTCGGCAGAGTGCCAACTACGTCGCCTCCACCTCCAATCCCCATGACGAAGGCGTACGACGCTTGGTCTGCCAGCGCTTCGAGCGATTTTGCCATCGGTTTTCACCTCCCCAAAATCCGTGACCTTTGTATATAAATTTTACTAAATTTTATAAATAGTGGATATTATTTCCATATATTCGAAAAATATAAATACTATCTACCAAAATACGGGTTACCGTCAGGGAATAGGGCCCAAAAGGTGGAAATTATGGAATTGGATCCGATCGATCGAAAGCTTTTGAACCTCTTGCAAGCCGATGCCAAGCTGCCTTACGCTAAATTAGCTAAGCGACTGGGCATAAGCTCGTCGGGGGTCCACAAACGGGTCAAACGGTTAATCGATGAAGGCGTGATAAAAAATTTCACGGTTATACTCGACCCGCAAGTGATCGGCAAGAAGCTCAAGGTCTTCATCGGCGTCTCGACCGCCCCTGGCACTTGCACCGAGGTGATCCGGCGCTTGAAAGCCCGGCTAGAGGTCCTCGAGATCCACGAGATGGCGGGGGAGCACGATTTATTCCTAAAGCTGATTACCGACGATACGTCAAAGCTCAACGAGCTATTGCACGAGATCGACCGAATACCGGGGGTTAGCAGCACGCGAACGCTCGTCGTCTTAAAGACCGAGAAGGAAACAGGCGCCGTGGCTCTAAGCGCTAGCAGATGATTTTTGTAGTTGTGGGCATGGTTTATAACTAGCGGGAAAAGTGAAAACGCGGGCAAAGATCTGGTTAATGGTATAAACGTGGGTATAAACCACGGTATGTACCTTTATATGCTTTGGGCTGCATAAAATCTATTGGTGGAACGGATGGTGGCACGCGTTATGGGTGTGAAAGAAGCTCATAGGAAGCTGCCCAAGCTACTTCGAGATGCTGAATCCGGAAAACAGATCGTGATCAGGAGAAAGGGAAAACCAATCGCGGTCGTAATGGGGATAAAAGAGTATAACAGTTTAATGGCGACCCTCGAAGAGATGGCAGATCCTCGTGCCCTACGGGCATTGCGCGAGGCCCAAGAGGATTCGAAGGCAGGCAGAATTTACACGTATGAAGAAGTCTTTGGCCACCCGCCGCCTCGCTTGAAGTGGGAAAGATAGGGCCAGAAATGGGGACTTGGCGATGGGATGATCCAAGTCACTTTTACAAAGAGAGCACTGCGAGATATCAAAAAACTCTCGCCGGAGACTCAACGTCGGATAGAGTTAGCCATAGATGAACTCTTTGATGATGTGAGAGCCGGCGATAGACTCCACGGCGACTGGGAGGGCTACTGGAAACTGCGGGCGGGAGATTATCGAATCATCTATCAGATCAAAAGTGAGGACTTGGTGGAAATCCAATACATCCGGCATAGGCGGCGCGCGTATCAAAAGTGAGCTGCCGACCGATGATGGTCACCAAGGTCTCCGAGTAACATACTCGTCGTTCTCAAGACCGAGAAGGAAACGAGTGCAATCATGTTGAAAT
>CAZCRN010000132.1:0-2380 GCA_964501125.1 Hadarchaeota archaeon (SeqCode)
CAAAAAGCGCATTTGAAGATGTTGTTAAGATAGGTCTACCCGAGTATAAAGTGATCACCGTGATCGAGGAGGGGAAAACCGAAAGGGTCGGAAAAACAGAAAAGTTCCACGCCGAGGCGAGAATTGGAAGAAAAATCATAAGGGTGACCTATGCTGATTATCCTGAGGCCATTGTGGTGATAAGCGTGAATGTGAGAGGGAGGTGGTAAGCGTGAAATGTCCAAAATGCGGGAGAGGTATGCTCGCGCGGGTCAAAGAGGATATAATCGTCCGGGGCATCAAGCTAGCTGAAAAGCTCGAGGTCGAAAAGTGCAGCAGATGCGGAGAAGTCGTCTTGACGATGGATCAAGTTTCAAAGCTTAGGGCCGCAGCTGAAAGGGCCGGCATTTGGGGTTACGGGATCCGGATCAGGCGAAAAATAACCGTCATAGGGAAGAAACCGGCACTCTACATCCCCTCAGATATCGAACGGATGCTGGGTCTGAAGAAAGGCAGCATAGTCGAGATACGTACTACAGAAAACAAGATGATAGTAGAAAAAGTCAAGGACTAAATAAGGATTGCCCTCGCCCTCACGGACCTTCCACCAAACATCTGACATCTTTCGAAATTTTTCGAAACTATTTTTACCGGGGCTGCCAAGTCCTAAGCGATGAAAAAGGGAGACCGGGTCTTCCGGGAAATCCTGTTCAGGTTTTACGGGCGGGGTGAGCGGTTCATGAGCCAGAAAGCGCTCGCGCGAGCATGCGAGCTATCGCTTGGAAGCGTGAACCCCCTGATCGCGAGGCTCGAGCGACTCGGGGCAATAGAAAAGAAGCCGCTCGGATTCAGGGTAATAGATCCGAAGAAAATCCTGCTTTATTGGGCAAGCACCCGAGACCTTCCCAGAGATGTGATCTACAGCACCCGCTCGCCCCTATCGACCACGGGCATCGAGGCCCAGATGCCACCCGGGGCGATCCTCACGGGGTGCTCGGGCTATAGGGTCAGGTTTGGAGATGCACCGGCCGACTACGATGAGGTGTACGTCTACGCAGACCCGCGCGAGGTGAAGCGAAAGTTCCCGGCGCGTGAGGCCTACCGGAAAAACGTGTTCGTACTTCGATCGGATCCCCACCTCGAGCGGCTGAGCGAAGGTGGGGTCGTCCCTCTGGCTCAGCTCTACGTAGACCTATGGCAGCTTGGGGCACCCGCGAATCGGTTCGTGGATGAGCTCGACCGAAAACTCGAACTCACCCAAGTCGGAGCTTTGGAGGCTATGATTCGAAAGGTTCGAGAGAAAAAGCCACTTTAACTTTGCAGCGGCAGCGCGGTAAGGGCGATAGCCGAACTCGTACCTCGTCATACGATCAGGAGCTCTTCGCCTTCTCGGGGGACATAGGTGACCAAAGGGATTTTATCCGGGAATTTTTGCTTTGCCTTTTCATATGCCTCACGATAGGTATTCTCCGTCGCGACGATTTCCTCCTCAACGATCGCCACCCATTTTCCGGGATGCTTTTCCAGCTCCTTCGGATGATCGACACACCAGTTATACTCTTTGCTCAGCGCCGCCATTTTGCCTACCAATCCTTAAACTGAGCTCTAAGAATTTAACTTTGGCGGGAAGTCCCCTTCCTTCAGGCAGGAGAAGGTGACAGTTAGTCGCAGATGAAGTAACCCCCATGGTTTGTGTGCACACGAGGCCCGGAGGACAAACTCTAAATAGTAAAGCTTGTAAAGTAAATAAAGATGATAAAGTGGCTAAAGTGAAGGTCAGCTCAAAACATCAGATAACTTTGCCGAAGAGTGCCCGTGAAGCGTTGGGCATCGAGGCGGGTGACGAGTTGTATGTAGTTAGAGAAGGTGATAAACTAGTTTTCAAGACCCTCCCAAAGATCAAAGAGCCCACCAAAGCCCTGTACGGAAGCGCGAAGAGTAAGAAAGACGCAGTCAGAGCAATCAGGGAATTCAGAAGATCTGGCGGAAGGGCGCCATGAGGAATCTCATGATATACATTGATACGAATATCTGGATCTACGCGATAACGGCGCACCCGAGGTACGGGAAAAAGTGCAGACGGATCTTAGAAGCGCTGGAAAGGGGGGAACTCGAAGCCGCGATTTCGGTCCAGGTGTTAAGCGAAGTTGCGGGCGTGCTTTATCAGCAGTTCGGCGTCAAGGATACAGTGGGGCAGATTGAAGCCATTCTGTCTTATCCGCTCGAGCTGATTGATGTCACGCCAGACATAGTGCTCAGGGCCGCGGAATACTCTAGGGACTACGGGATCTTACCCTACGATGGTATCCATGTTGCATCGGCTCTCGGACGGATGACAAAGGAGATTCTCTCGGCCGACGGAGAGCTCGATAAGGTTGCGGCTATAACGCGAATAGACCCG
>CAZCRN010000133.1:0-2371 GCA_964501125.1 Hadarchaeota archaeon (SeqCode)
CGAGAAGAGGATGTGATTCTAATCGACAAGGATTACGACTACGTTAAAATGAGATTCCTGTGTTCGTCGGTGGCGTTTTTGCTGCGTAAATTTGAAGAAAAGAACCTCAACGTAGAAGTTGGAACCTCTTATAATGAAAGCATTGGGCTTGCAGACATTGTAGCGAAACTCGCGAGGTTAGGCAAATTATATGCTGATGAACTAGGCGCCGACGAGCTGAAAAATGTCATGCGAACCTTTTAGAAAACGGTTAGCGAACAAAGTTGTCATCCCAACCGGGGGACCTATCCTTGATAGGTAGACACCCCGGTAGGTCATTTTTAACTTAATTCATAGGGATATTAAACCTTCCGATGAAAAGCTTAAGTCACCCCTGGCAAAGTCTACTCCGATGTTCGTAAAATACGTCCGAGATCCGATCTACGGTTACATAGGCATGACCGATATCGAGAAGCGCGTGATGGACACTCCGCCCGTTCAGCGTCTGCGGGGGATCAAACAGCTCTCGGTAACGTACTTGACTTATCCCGGCGCTGACCACACCCGATTTTCTCACGCGCTGGGTTCCATGCACCTTGCCGGGCAGATGGCCGAGAGCTTGCGTCGGAGTATCTCTTTAACCGATAGTGAGCTTCAAGGGGTAAGATTAGCGGGTCTGCTACACGACGTCGGACACGGACCCTTTTCGCACTCATACGAGGAGATTTTGGTCAGCCGCCGGGGGCTAAACCACGAAGACATCGGGCGCGAGGTGATTGCTAAGAGCGAGCTCGCGGACGTTTTAAGAGACTGTGGATTCGAGCCAGCTGAGATAATCGAGCTGACTTTTGGTAAACCGAAGCGCGAGAAGCGGTATCTTCGCCAGATCACGGCGAGTCAAGTCGATGCAGACAAAATGGACTTCCTCGTCCGCGACTCGTATTTCACAGGTGTCGAGTACGGAAGAGTTGATGTAAACCGATTGGTTCAGGCTGTAGACGTTATCGACAATGACCTAGCTTTCGACCTAAAAGCGCTCCACGCGCTCGAAGCTTTCATGATCGCGCGATACGAGATGTTCCTCGCGGTCTATTACCACCATTCCGTTCGAGCGGCAGAGGTAATGTTGCACAAGGCAATGGACTACGCCCACGAGTTGCTCGGCCTTACAACTTTCAAAGATGTAGACGAGTTCTTACGCCTTGATGACTCATATGTGACGACCCATCTGCGCGAACTCAACCCTGAAGAGTTTAAGGGTGATGAACGCGAGTTAGCCCGGAAGGCAAAAGAAACGATGGAGAGGCTCGATCGGCGCGAGCTGCTCAAGGCTGCGTACCAGCGTGATGTCCATGTGAAAGATGAGTACGTGGCGAAGCTGCTAAGCGATGAGGCGGTGCGGCATCAGAAAGAAATAGAAATAGGTAAGAAGGCGGGGGTGGATCCGGAGTTCGTTACGGTGGATGTCCCAACACTCGATTCTATACCCTATTACCCCCGCGAGATAGACCCGATGGAAATCCCGGTTTTCAAGGTCACTGGCGAAGAAGCTAAAGAACTCGTTCCATTATCGAGTCAATCGCGCTTGATCAACGTCCTAAAGGGTTATGTGGATATCGTCCGTGTTTATACATTGCCCGAGTACCGTGGAAAGATCGAACGCGCCGCGGCAGATGTTTTCAAAACTTTGCCTTTCGCTGCGCAAATCAGCATGTAGTTAAAGGATCTCAGCCACGAATTTCCTTACATCGGCTTGAACTTCATCCATCGGACGTGCGCCATTCACGATCCTTAGCCCTCTCTGCTTAGCGATACGCAGGTAGATCTGACGCACCCTTTGTTGTAGTCTTAGATCTCTCTCGAAGAGATCAAGTCTCCTAGAACGTCTTATCCGCTGAATTGCTTCCTCGGCAGGCAAGTCGATTAGGATGGTGAGGTTCGACCTTATCGCACGTTTGTTTATGGTCTCGATCCAGCCAACTGGCAATCCTCGAGCTGATTGATAGGCAAGGGAAGAACAAACATATCGCTCAGTTATAACGACTTTACCCGCTTTCAGGGCTGGCCGGATGACTTCCTCGATGTGTTGCGCCCGGTCTGCTGCGAATAGGAGTGCCTCGACTGCGACTGGTAATTTAACCCTGCCGCGCAATGCGGTTTTGATAACACGCCCTATGGGGCCATCGGTCGGTTCATCCGTTACTTGAACCTTGTACCCGCGCCCACGTAACCATTGAGCCAGCAACCGTGCGTGTGTTGTCTTTCCACAGCCATCGACGCCTTCAATAGATATCAGCTTGCCCTTCACGTCAGCACCTCAACTGTCGCAATTTAATTACTCACCGCTATGTACTTTTTGATTTTAATGCAGTGGAACCGGTATGCAAAGTAA
>CAZCRN010000134.1:0-2281 GCA_964501125.1 Hadarchaeota archaeon (SeqCode)
TTGACACCGACTACGAAGTCCTCCTCACCATGACCCGGTGCCGTGTGAACGCAGCCCGTGCCCTCTTCTAGCGTGACGTGTTCGCCGCAGATAACTCGGTGGTGTCGCTGGAACTCCTGTTGTCTAGGTACTTCCTCCAGCAGCGGGTGCTCGTAGCGCAGCCCCTCGAGTTCTTTCCCGCTTGTGGAGCTAGTTATCTCGTACTCGCTGATTCCAAGCTCGCTCATAACCCTGGGGACCAGCGCTTCGGCCATGATGTAGATGTCCGGGCCAACTGCCACTCTTACATAAGAGTGATCTGGATGAACGCAAACCGCGACATCGGCCGGCAAGGTCCAGGGGGTGGTCGTCCAGATGAGCAAGTACTCGTTTGGCTTATCCACAAGCTTGAAACGCGCATAAAGCGATGGATCCCTAACCTCGTAGTACTCGCCGCGTACCTCGTGCTCCGCCAGCGCCGTTTCGCAGCGTGGGCACCAGTGAATCACACGCAGATCCTTTCGCAGCAGACCCTTCTCATGCGCTTTCTTCAAGGTCCACCAAGCCGACTCGATGAAATCGTTTGTGAAGGTGACGTAAGGGTTGTCCCAGTCCATCCACACGCCCAAACGCTTGAATTGTCTGGTCATGAGGTCAACGTGGTCGAGCGCCCAGCTTTTACACTCATCGATGAACCGCTCGACGCCGAGGACTTGCTCGATGTCTTTCTTCGTTTTGATTCCGAGTTTCCCTTCGACCATTACCTCGATCGGCAAGCCATGACAATCCCATCCCGGCTGCCTGAGGACGTTGAATCCACACATGGTTTTGTAGCGCAAAATGACATCCTTGATGATTTTATTCCATGCTGTGCCGAGGTGGATTGCCCCACTTGCATATGGTGGACCGTCCAAAAAGAACCAAACTGGGTCCTTAGCGTGAAGGCCCTTTGTTTTGGTGTAAATATCGTTGGTTCGCCACCACTCTTGTATCTCGACCTCAGATTTTTTGGCATCGTAGGTCTTCGCAGCGGGTTGGATCATATCCTGACCTCGGACTCTAACCTTTGATAGGACGTTTATAAATTCGCGTTTAGACACCTAAAGTTTTATTAGCGACTAGCCCTACCTTCGATTGATTTTGGTGATCGGCTTGTTTCAGTGGACCAACTACAGACCACATCGACAGGGATTGCAAACCGTATTGAACCCGCTTGAAGCCGAAATCATGGATATACTATGGAAGAAAAAGCAAGCGACAGCGGGTTTGATCTACAATCGCCTTAAGGGCAAGTGCAATGTTCGTCGATCGGCTGTCAGTGTCGCCATGAACTCATTGTGCAAACGTGGATTGCTGACAAAAAAAGTAAGCAAGGGGCGCGGTGGTCTAAAATACATATTCAAAGTGCGGTCCTCACGCGCTAGGTTTGAACGCGAAGTTATCGACAGAGTTGTCGATAGCTTGCTTGACTCATTTGGGAAAACGGCAAAAAAGCGCATTCGAGAGAGGCTTAAACAGGTGTAAACTTGGCAGAGGAAATCTGGGTCGAGAAATATCGGCCCAAGAAATTATCGGAGATAGTTGGTCAAGATGAAGTCGTACGCAGACTTCAGATGTTTGTAAGCAAAAGATCGCTGCCGCACCTGCTATTTGCTGGCCCGCCCGGAAACGGCAAGACGACCGCAGCGCTTTGCATCGCGCGCGAACTATTCGGCGAGGGGTGGCGCCAGAACCTCTTAGAACTCAACGCGTCAGATGAAAGGGGGATAGCCACAATCCGAACCAAGGTCAAGGACTATGCACGCACGAGGCCCATCGGCGACGTTCCATACAAGATAATTTTACTCGACGAGAGCGATGCCCTAACACCCGACGCTCAGCACGCCCTTCGTAGAACTATGGAGATGTACACCCACGCATGCAGGTTCATCCTAGACTGTAACTACTCGAGCAAGATAATCGAGCCGATTCAATCGCGTTGTGCGATCTTTCGATTCAAGTGGCTGAGCGAACGCAGCATAGCTCAAATGCTCAAACGGATCGCGAGGGCCGAAAAGCTTAGGCTCACACCCGATGGCATCAAGGCCATCATCTATGTCTCAGAGGGCGACATGCGCCGCGCGATTAACGTGTTCCAAGCAGCTGCAGCGTTGGGGCGAAAGATAAACGCCAAGATGATCTACGAGGTCAGTGCGGCGGCACGTCCCGAGGATGTCAGGCAGATGCTCGAGCTCGCGCTGGAAGGCAAATTCGAGGAAGCGCGCAAGAAGCTCCTCGACTTGCTGATAAACCAAGGGCTATC
>CAZCRN010000135.1:0-2232 GCA_964501125.1 Hadarchaeota archaeon (SeqCode)
ACGCCCATGGACACAGAGCTCTCAATCATCGCGTAGCCCAGTTACGGATAGTACCATGCTGAATTTTTCGAATGAATCGTGACAAAACAGAAGAGTCAAAATCTAGCTCGAGCTGCGCTCGGGGACTCAAAACCTTCATCATCAATCAGCAAGCCAAGCTCGTCATCGCGCATGCGGAATTCGGTGCCGAGTGATTTAAGTGTTGCGTGTTCATTTAACTGATTTCTCTACTTTCGCCCGCACCCGTTTGCGCTTGGCTTGATGTGCCTTCAAGAACTTAGCCATTAGCTCGATCGCGCGGGCCTTACAATCGCCGCAAATTATCGCTCCAGACTTACACGCATTACGTAATTCTAACAGGTCCTTGTCATCGGGCAGCAAGTGGTACATACAGAGTTCATAAACCACGCATTTGTCCGGGTCCCCGCCAAACTTGCGTTGTTCCTCCGCCGTTGGCTGGCCACCTGTGAATGCATCGTCGACCTTCTTTGCCATCACTTTGGGCGTGTCAGTCAGGAATACTGCAGTCTCAGGCCTGCTGCTCGCCATCTTTTCTCCGGTCAAACCGCGCATGAGACGGTGATAAGTTGACGATGGTAAAATGAATCCATATTTGCCTTGGAACCTAGCCGCGACGTCGCGGGCTAGCCTTAAGTGAGGATCCTGATCGATCCCCACCGGCACGACGGTTGGGCGTGGTCCGCCAAACTCGGGTAGCTGCGGATGCAAGATATCCGCAACGTCGACCATCGGGTAAAAAATATGGGCGATGTTCGATTCACCTGCAAAGCCATAGATGGCGCGCATCTCGCTGAAATTCACTTTTTTTGCTAATACGTAGGCTAGCTGACGTACAACATCACTTCGCGATTGAAAATATACCCGACATCGCTTGAGATCCAGACCCAGCGCCGCGTAATTCGTGAGGTACTCCTCGACAGCAAGGCGCTTGGATTCCTCAAATGAAACATCGCGCGCCGAGTACGCCTCCATGTCTGCAATACACAAAAAAATCTCAGCTCTCCGTTCTTGATACCACACCAATTCATCGATCACGAGCTTGTGGCCGAGGTGCATGCGCCCGCTTGGCATCAGCCCAGTCATGACAACGAATTTCTTGCGTGCTCGTATCGCGTCGAGCACTCGGCCGAAGTCGCGGTGGCCAAAGATCACGCGCCGACGCATCAAGTAGTGCGGCTTAGGCACTTGCTCAAGCAAATCCTCGAAAGGTTCAATTCCAAACTCTTTCATCAGCTTAGAGTAGTCCTCAGGTATTGCGATGCTCCAGGGGTCTATCCGAATCGGCATTCGATCAAGGCCTCTCCCGGGTCAGCGAGTAGTAAGTCACATCACCTTCATCATCGACTACCGCGAAAAGCAAGGTCTTCCGAACGCTGTGGGCTAACCGTACCGCACGTGCAAACTCAGTCGGGGTCAGCTTGCAGCCCTCAGGTATGGCATGAACGATATACTTCGAGTGGGTCTCCCCCGGCTTATCCCCACGTGCATACACGCGGAAGTGCGCCCCAAATTTCAGCCCGGACTTGACTATGTAGCCGCGCGAGCGGAGATCCGAATACGCAAAGTATTTGAGCATCAATTCGGGATCGCGCTTTGCCAACTTTGCGCAGAGCTCGTCGAAGCCTATTTCCTCACTCGTTTTGCGATCGAGTACTCGAATTTTCCCACCATTCAGCAGATAAAGAGCCTCGACTGGAGCGAGTTGAAGCTTTCCACCCGATAACGGCTTGCCAAATGCCCCACGCTGATAAAGCGCATTAGCCTGGGCCTCTTCCCAGACCATCACTTTGTCCCTATATAGGTACGCATCAACAGGGATTTCGGTTTCCATACCGTCCCCTTGCTACACTTCGATAATCGCGCATTAAGAAGCTTGCTGTTTCAGCCGCTTCCAGTACTCGATGTTATTGATGCAGCCGGGGTCAGGCATGTCATAATCGCCGAAGTAGCCGTAAGCACGAGCGCGGCAGCCGCCACAAGCGTAGCGGTACTCGCATTCACCACAATGCCCCTTTAACCTGCTCCGGTCGCGTAGGTCACGCAACACCTGTGAGGTGCGCCATATCTCAAGGAAGGGTTTCTCACGGATATTGCCAACTTTGATGGGCATGAAAACGCAGGGTAAAACATCGCCGTTTGGCTCGATTGCGCAATAACAGCGCCCCGCCCCACAACCGCCGAGGAATTCCGCTATCAGTCTAGTTTGTTCGC
>CAZCRN010000136.1:0-2215 GCA_964501125.1 Hadarchaeota archaeon (SeqCode)
ACCAGCACCCGGTTTGAGTCACCCTTGCGGTTCATGATTTCAGGATGCCAGCCGCAGTGACCTCATCTCCGAAGGGCAGTCCAAATGTATTGCTCGCAGCCCTAGCTCTAGGCGCGGCGGTGACAACGCTCGGTTTGTTTAAACTCACGAAAGGAAAACCGCGTAAAACCAAGATACCATCACGGCTGAGAAAGCGCGTCACGGTACGCTCGATCAAACCATCGACCGCGGATGTGAGCAAATCCAAAAAATACGACGAGCTTATGGAACGGGCTAAAATACATAAGGAATACCGCGAAAACTCGGTCGATTAGCAGAGGCGTTTGGTTATGGCTAAAACTTCCCGAATTCCGGGGTTTTATAAACTGAGCCTTGAAGAACGGCTGGAGAAAGTTAAAGAATTTGCTGATTTGACTGAGGAAGAGGCAAATCTCATTCGGACCACCGGAACCCTGGGGCTGCAACAAGCAGACCGCATGATAGAGAACGTCATTGGAACGACCGAGCTCCCCCTCGGAATAGCCACGAACTTCCTCATCAACGGGAAGGACTACCTAATACCGATGGCGATCGAGGAGCCATCCGTAGTCGCAGCCGCTTCGAATGCCGCCAAAATGGCTCGGGTAAAGGGCGGATTTCAGACCGAGAGCACTGAGCCCATCATGATAGGACAAGTTCAGCTCGTCGACGTGAAAGACCCATTCAAGGCGAAGGAGGCAATCCTCTCGAACAAGGAAGGGATACTCAAGATAGCAAACGAGCAAGATCCGATACTCGTGAAGCTCGGCGGCGGGGCAAAGGACATCGAGGTTCGGGTGCTCGATACCCAAGCGGGCCCGATGGTGATAACCCATCTCCTCGTGGACACGAAAGACGCGATGGGCGCAAACGTGGTGAACACCATGGTAGAAGCCGTTGCCCCCCTCATCGAGCGTGTAACGGGCGGGAAGGTCTACTTGAGGATCGTTTCAAACCTCGCGAGCTATAGACTTGCTCGGGCCAAGGCAGTTTTCGCAAAGGAAGCCCTGGGAGGCGAGGAAGTCGTCGATGGAATTGTGAAAGCATACGCATTTGCAGCCGCCGATCCCTATCGGTGCGCCACGAATAACAAAGGGATAATGAACGGTGTGGTCGCCATTGCCCAGGCAACAGGCAATGATACTCGTGCTTTAGAATCGGGTGCGCATTCCTATGCGATGATAACTGGCAAGTATCAGCCGCTGGCAACCTGGGAGAAGGATGAAAACGGAGATTTGGTTGGCAGGATCGAGCTGCCCGTGGCCGTTGGTATAGTTGGTGGGGCAACAGGGGTTCATCCCATCGCTAAAGTTTCTAGGAAAATCCTTGGTGTGAAAACCGCACGAGAGCTCGGTAAAATCATGGCAGCCGTTGGCATGGCCCAAAACCTCGCCGCAATCAGGGCGGAGGTCACAGAGGGGATCCAACGTGGGCACATGGCACTTCACGCTCGGAACATAGCCATCATGGCTGGGGCCAAGGGGGAGCTCATCGATAGAATCGTGGAAATACTCGTGAAGGAAAAGAAAATACGATTAGATCGTGCGAAAGAACTCGTACGCGAGTTGGCTCAGTAATTTTTGCGAATGTCCGCTGCCACATTATCAGTTTTCACGTGGATGCCGTGCTTTGCCAATTGACGTACAACGTGAGGAAACGGTATCAAATACTCGAATTCCAAATCTCGCACCAACGCAGGATCAATTGCTGCTAGCTGTCGCTTCAGCGCCGCCAACTTTTCCTCTGGCGCGAACTCCTTCATGACAGCTGCGTGACAGCTGCCGCCCGCGTCGAGCAGGTTGCGCAATGCATCGAGCTGTAGTTTAAACGCCTCTGGTTTTGCACCAGTCAGCAGCGCGAACTGCTCGGGGTCGCAGCCCTTAAGCGATACGCGTACGTGCGCACGCTTGAACCCCGCGAGGTCACGCGCATAAGTCAGATCATGGCCGAGCAAGATGCCGTTGGTTTCAAGGATAAATCGATAATCAGTTTGCTCGATGAATTCAAGTAGTTTCAATAAGTGCTGCTTCCCGATCGTCGGCTCATTTCCGCTGACCCTGAGTTGCGAGTATCTACGTTTTCTAGCGATGGCATCGAGCTTTCTGAAAACCTGTTCTGGACCGTAAAAATGTCCAGTTCCTTCTGGATTCTCTTTGGGGGTTCGAGACCAGCAAAATATGCACGAAAGGTTGCAACC
>CAZCRN010000137.1:0-2208 GCA_964501125.1 Hadarchaeota archaeon (SeqCode)
GCATCCGTGTCTAGTCTGGAAAGCCATTCCGACGTCGCCAAGTAGTCCGAGGACCCGAAGGTGCTGAGCTCGTGGTTTGCCCAAGCCATTTCGAATAACGCCTTGCTACGGGATTCGCTGAGCTCAACCCGTCCGCCTAGGTATGCCCCTCCCCACGCGGTCGCATATTCCGCCCATCGCCAAGTCGATCGCACATCATCGAGTTTTCTGATAAACCGATTCATGCGCTCTTGGAGAAGGAAATACCGAGAGTCGGCCCACACGTCAAAACTCGTGTACGGCAAAGTAATCGTGAGCCTGTTGTCTGGCGAACTGACCGTTATGCGGGTTTGCTCCGGCAGTTCGATCCTCGCGATCACATAGCCCCCATTTGCTTGTTGGAGGTCGAAAGATGGCGCGACGCTAAGATCTAACTCAAACTCGATGTCGGCGTTTAGGCGCTCATACATGGGGGGCAACGTGACTAGGTGCCCGGCGAAGTACTCTGCTACAAGTCGTTCGATTTCGCGCTCACGTGCTTGGTCGCTTGCATAATTATCGGCATGCTTGCTGACATCCCAGAGCGCCCTGTAAATCGCATAGCGGGCGACGTGTTGGATATCGTTCTGGATGCTCGCAGCGATGGTTAGAGCCCCGGTGCTAGCTGAATCCTCGATCGCACCAAGCGTGTGCTGGTGCCGCGACCAACTAGCATGTCCGACCATCGCGGCCACGAGCATCAGGATCAGAAAACCAGCCGTGCTGAACGGTATGAAACCCCGTTCCCTCATCTCGACCACAACTCCAGCGTTATCTCAACCGCGATTTCTGGCTCGAATTCTAGAGAATCGACATCACACATATTTTGAATGCGCGCGGTTAGCCACTCCTGCGGAAACGGTAAGTTCATCACTAGAGTCTCCGAGCACAGCTGGTGGCCGCCGCTGGATAGCCCCCCGATCTCGGTTTCAAAGTAAACTCGAATCCCCGACGAGTTGCTGATCGACGTGGCCCTTGCTGACAATCGATAACTAAAACGCCCGCCGATCAGATCATCGAGCACTTCCTTCAAGAACTCGCGAACACGGTTGTCCAAGTTTTGATTTGTGCCAAGCGCGACTTCGAGCCCGCCGACCTCCACACGCAGGTTGCAGAACGCATCTTCTGCTAATAGCTGTGCGAAGGTCTTGTGCCGTAGCCCTCGTTCGGTGTGGCCCCATGGAGTATTGAGGGCATAAGTAAAGCCCCCGGCCTCATCGGTCGTTGCATGTTGGAGCGCTAGCAGGGTGCTTCGCGCTAGACTAGTAGCATAGGTTTGGCTCGCGGTTTCGGGTTCGACTGGGCTAGCTTTGATCAACATCGAACAGGCGAGCGCTATCATGATCGTGAACACTGCCAAATCAGCCAGGTAGCCTTGACCGCGATCGTTCACGCTAGTTCCTCCAAACTCGTACGACCAACTCGCCAAGCCGCCGCGATGCCGAAGAGGTTTGACCAACGGCAACGGGCAGGCTCACCGAACACGACGGTGAGACGTATTCGCTGAGGGGGTTGCGCTGGGGGCCGTATTCCAGGATGAGTTCTCCATCGAGCGATCGGACTTCAGCGCGCATCCGGATGCCTTGCTTCGTGAGCAAGCTGGAATACTCGGGGAGCCCTTTCTCAAACGTTTTTGGATTGATCAGCCCCAGATACACGTTGTTGTCGTGCCTCGCTAACACGTCGTTTTTGAGCCGATTCGCGATGCTCAAAGTTAACCCAAAATCCTCGTAGGCGGCTTTACGTTCGGCGTACACGTGGTATGCATATCCAAGCGCAACCACAAACACCGCGATTAGCCCCACGACTGCTAGCGTCACGAAGAGATCTTCGCCCACCGAAAGCTGACTCATTCAAACCAGCTCCAAATGAATCCGATCGGTTTTGGTCAGACGGATCGCCGTTGGGGATTTATGGCTGAGCTCGAACTCACCGCTGTTGACCTGATTCGCGAGCATGACTACACGTTCAACGCGGCCTCCAACGGCGATGCGAATTACTTGCGTTCCGTTGGTGTACGTGCCGGTTATCGTGAGCCCAAACATCCGTCCGGTAGAAGGTAGTTTGCGCCAAAGTTGCACCTCACCAGGTATTCCGTCGATGGTTCTGAGCGCGCACCCAATGCTGTCGGCGATCCTCTCGAAATCGTCGCGCTCGGCGACGCGAGCAAAACTCCCGGACATCCCCAAA
>CAZCRN010000138.1:0-2207 GCA_964501125.1 Hadarchaeota archaeon (SeqCode)
CTCATCACGGCGGCGGGTTCGAGCAGCTCCAAAAAAGCGTTTTTCACGTGCCCGAGTCTTGCCTCATCGACAAATGCAAACGCCGCCTTCCCAAGCATTACCATGCTCGAACCGATGGCTCCCGCTTTTATAGCGCCTTCAATTAGGGTCCGAACCTCATCATCCAAGAGACCGAGCTCCTCAGCGAACTCGTTTGAAACCCTCATGAAATTCTGAAGCGTGGGCTCATTCAGGAGTTTGGATATCGCTTGCCCACCTAGCTCTCTTGATTTTGCACATAGTTCAGGGGTGAGGATCTCCTCCGTAGGCAACGGGCCAAACGTCCCGCACACCACTTTCACGTTTTTTGGTACTGGTATGTGAGCCCAGCTGCCATAAGTGGGAGCACCTGGCTCCTTGCTTATCACGAGCCCGCCAAGAGTCTGAGGCATGACATCCCCATAGCCAGTACCACACGTGACCTCGGCCACGTGTGCGAGGGTAACCACCTGCTCGCGTGTCATGCCAAGCTCCAGTGCCTTGTTTAGCGCTAACACAACGCCGAGTGCACCAGCCCCACTTGTACCATAGCCGGCACCCATCGGCACCTGGCACGTGTGATCGATGATAATTGCGTGGGGCTCTGGCACCATTTGCATGAGCTGTTGAGCTGCCGCCAGAGACGTTCTCGCATCGGCCCTTTGACCATTGATGGAAATTTCGACTTTAGTTCGGTCGCTTGGTTTGACCATTATTTTTGTAAGGACACCGAGGCTGAGGTTAGGCCCCGCACCACGAGAGCCCTTCCGCTTAGGCTCCGCGGGCTCATCGCAGATCTGAAAGAATCCGGAGATGTGGCCGGGTACGAAGGCCGATGCTTCTCGCATCAACTACTTCCCTCGAAGCCTCGCAACCGCCGTGTCCAAAATAACTCTCGCGATATCCGCCTTCGACGCTCTCATCGATTTGGAACCCGAGGGTGTGACGATTAACACCTCGTTAGTCTCGGACCCGAATCCAGCGCCAGGCCTAGCCAAGTCATTCGCGACCACCATATCGAGTCCTTCTCCAAGTTTTTCCTTCGCTGCTTCGAGCAGCTGCTCATCGCTCACCCTGTACTCAGCCTTGAACCCCACAATGAACGCCTCTGGGGCGAGTTTCCGCACTTCATCTAACACGCGGGGGGCCGGCACGAGCCTCAGCTCCACGGGCTCCGAGTGCTTGAGCTTTCGCTCGAATGGTTTTTGAACCACGAGGTCTTGAGCTGCCGCAGTCGATACGATTAGGTCGTAACCCCCGCGCAGCTCGCTCCTTACAGCATCCTGCATCTGGGAGGTCGTCTGCACGCGCACGATTCTGACGTCTAAGGGCGGATCCTCGCTCCCTGGACCATAGACCAAGGTAACATCAGCACCGCGCATTCGGGCGGCACGTGCGACGGCTATTCCCATCTTGCCCGAGCTTCGATTGGTTATGAGTTTGATTGGATCGATTGGCTCGACCGTCGGACCAGCCGTGACCAGCACGCGTGTTCCCGCCATGTCCCTTGGACCCAGCAGTCCGATCACGAAGTCGACTATCTCCGCGACCTCTGGTAGCTTGGCTTTTCCCTCCTCCAAGCGTGGCTCGAGGATGTGCACGCCCGCTTTTCTCAGCCGGGCGAGGTTCTCTTGGAGTAGCTTGTGCGTGTACATCGACCCATGCATTGCGGGAACCATTCCCACGGGTTTACCCAAGCCGAGGGCTACGGAGACGACCGAGGTCACGGGAGTATCGTCGATGGCGCATGCCACCTTGCTCAACGTATTTGCGGTTGCCGGCGCCACAAGCACCAAATCGGCCCACCCCGCGAGCTCGACGTGCTCTAGCCCTCCGGTGAGCTCTGCGATGACTGGGTTGCCCGTTGCCCAATGCATGAGCCGCGGCGTTATGAGCTCGATCGCTTTGGGGGTCATAACCACGCGGACATCCGCCCCGTGGCGCATGAGCTCTCGTGCTAGGTCTGGACATCGGACGGCCGCAACACTGCCTGTTATGCAAAGCAATAGCTTGCGGTCAGCGAGCTCAGAACCCTTTGAGCCCTTGATATCATGAGATGGGTGCAAGCATTCACCTTTTGGTTACAAAAGAGCCTAGTGTGGGATTAAAAAGTTTGCCTCGATGTGGACTAGGTCTTGTCAACAGCTGGCCAGAAACGTTAACTTCGTGTACAATACAGACAATGTTAA
>CAZCRN010000139.1:0-2171 GCA_964501125.1 Hadarchaeota archaeon (SeqCode)
CAATTTCAGATGGTTGACATAGATTTTGAATCACCATCCGTGATGGAATACCATTTCGGTAGCAAAATCGCCCCGGGTGGTTATGCGTGGATATTCCCAAAAGGCGAGGACATGGCGAATGTGGGTTTGGGCGTCCTCGGAGACCGGGCCGAACGGCCAGCTATCGATTATCTTCGAGATTTTGTGAATCGAATGCCAAATCTTAGAAAAGGACGGGTAATCGAGATCAATGTTGGAGGCGTACCCGTTAGCGGCCCTGTCAAACACACAGTCAAAGATGGCATCATGGTGGTTGGAGATGCTGCACGGCAGGTTAATGCATTGAGCGGCGGCGGGATAGACTTTGCCATGAGGGCTGGAAACATAGCTGGCGAGGTGGCAGCCAAAGCGGTGGCGGAAGGCAACGTTTCAGAAAAGAGGTTGAGCGAGTACGAGCGCCGTTGGCGGGAGGCGTTCGGCAAAAAAGCCGATCGATATTACAAAGCGAAGAACGTTTTCATAGGTTTTTCGGACGAGGATCTAGATTCGCTTGCAAAAGCCGTCCAAGGGATAAAATTCGATAGGATAAGCCTAACCGACTTGTTGAAAGCGTTGATAAAAACGCACCCGAGGCTCCTGTGGAAGCTCAGGAAGCTGATGTAAATGGAAACTTTGGGGTGGATAGTGATCTGCATCGTTGGTCTCGCTTTTGCGGCGGTGATAGCCTGGCTCGGAACTCTTTGGATAACCACGCGGGCAGGCAGAGCGATGACTCAAATCTTCAAACCAGGCCCAGCAACGGAAGAGCTCGAGGAGATAAGGCACGAATTAATAGAGTTGCGCAAGGCAATCGAAGGGCTCAAGCGAAAACGTTAGGGCGTCAGACGTTTTCTATCTCGCGGAAAGAGAACCGCTTCCCTGATGTTTTTGAGACCCGCAAGTACCATGACTAACCTATCGAGCCCGAGCCCCCAACCCGAATGCGGCGGTAAACCAAAACGATAGTTCTTGAGGTGCGATTCGAAGCGCTCGGGGCTTAAACCCTTCGCCTTAAGCTGTTTCTTTAGCAGCCCCTCTTGATGGATGCGTGTACCACCGGATGCAAGCTCTAGACCACCGTACATCAGATCAAAGGCATGGCATAGCTTCGGGTTGTCCTTGCGCGGCATGATGTAGAAAGGCTTAATAGCGATCGGCCAGTCCGTGATAAAGTAGCCACCACCGATTAACTCACCGAGTTTGCGCTCGGCGGGTGTTGGAAAATCCTCACCCCAAGGTACCTTCACACCAGCCTTGTCCAATATTTTGATAGCCTCATCGTAGTTTATGCGACGAAATGGGGTTTTTGGGATTTTGAGCTCATGTTCGAGCACTTTCAGCTCCTCCGCGCACTTGCGTTTGACTTGCTTGAACACATGAACGACCAAATCCTGCAAAATTTGCATCACATCGTCCTCAGTTGTGAATGCAGCTTCGATATCCACAGAGGTCACTTCATTCAAGTGACGCGTGGTATCGTGTTCCTCGGCCCGGAAGATGGGCCCTATCTCAAAAACCCGGTCAAAACACGCCGTTAGCACCTCCTTGTAGAGCTGTGGGCTTTGACTGAGGAAGGCCTCGCGTTCGAAATACGAGATCGGGAAGAGGGCAGCCCCACTTTCGGTAGCGGTGGCAACGATTTTTGGTGTATTGACTTCGATGAAACCCTCGGAAATCAAGTGTTCGCGAATAGTTTGTAACGCCATGTGTCTTATTTTGAATATCGCTGCGGATTTAGGTAGCCGAAGATCCAGAAGACGCGCGTCCAAACGGGTGTCGAGATCTGCCCTGATGCGGCCTGTCGTGTCAAGCGGCAAAGGTGTGGTTGCAAGATTCAATAATTTAATGCCCGTGGGAATAACTTCGACGCCTCGAGGCGCTTGCTTGACAGCGACGACCTTGCCCTTTACCGCAACAGCGGATTCTCGGGTGAGGGAATCTATTTTATCGAGTATTTTTTTGTCCGTTTTCGCTTTTGGAGCTGTGATTTGTATCGTGCCGCCGATGTCGTGAAGGATGAAAAATTTGATGCCTCCCAAATCGCGCACGTCCCCGACCCATCCCATCAGGATTACTTCTCGGCCAGCGAGTTTTGGTTCGATTTCAGCGGATAAGTGAGTCCGGCGCCAGTCACCCAATTCGTCGAGCTTCAT
>CAZCRN010000140.1:0-2119 GCA_964501125.1 Hadarchaeota archaeon (SeqCode)
ACTTTCGAATATAAATTCGGGCTATTGCTCGAGGCCTCCTCACCGCAAAGCTTTATTGCGCGCCAGAACTTGTCGACTGGGGGTTGAATTGGCAGTTCATCCAATCGAGGATCGATACGGTAGCGCTGAAATGCGTTTGATTTTCGAACCAGAGACCCGTTTTCAGCGTATGCTCGACGTCGAGGCAGCTTTGGCAAGGGCTCTCGCGGCGGTTGGTTTGGCCCCGAGGTCAGCTGCGGCAAAAATCAAACGAAACGCTTCGATCAAACGTGTAAAAGTTGCACGAATTCGCGAACTCGAACGTGTAACTGGGCACGAGACCATGGCGTTCGTGCTAGCCTTAGCCGAACAGTGCGGCGAGGCAGGCAGATTCGTGCATTTTGGCGCGACGAGCAACGATATCTTAGACACGGCCACGGCGTTACAGTTGCGCGATGCCTTAAAGATCGTGGAGCGTGACCTACGAGCTTTACTAGGGGTAACGCTCAGGCAGGCAGCCAAGTACAAGAACGCCCTCATGGTCGGCCGTACCCACGGGCAGCATGCCGTGCCCACGACCCTAGGGCTGAAGTTCGCGATTTGGTCATGTGAGATCGCACGGCACCTCGAGCGGCTCAGGCAACTCAAGTCGCGCGTGCTAGTCGGAAAGATGAGCGGTGCGGTCGGCACGGGGGCCGCTTGGGGCAGGAAAGGACCAAAAGTTCAAGAGCTCGTGATGCGGGAGCTGAAGCTACAGGGTGCCGCGGCTTCAAACCAGATTCTGCAACGCGACCGCCTAGCCGAGCTAGTTGGATTCATGGGGCTACTCGCGAGCACCCTCGACAAGATCGCGCGAGAGATACGCAACCTCCAGCGTACGGAAATCGGTGAGGTCGAGGAACCATTCCAGGCCCGCCAGATAGGCAGTAGCACCATGCCCCACAAGCGGAATCCGATAAAGTGCGAAAAAGTTTGTGGCCTAGCCCGGGTGTTACGGGCGAATGCACAAGCGGCGCTCGAGAACGTGGTGCTAGAACACGAGCGCGATCTTACAAACTCATCTTGCGAACGCGTCCTCCTGCCCGAATGCTTCCTGCTCACAGATGAAATGCTGAAGACCATGCGCGAGGTACTCGGCGGGTTAATCGTGCATCGGGGGCAAATGCAACGCAACCTGCAGCTGACGCGCGGCCTGAACATGGCCGAAGCGGTGATGATCGAGCTCACCAAGCGCGGGATGAACCGCCAGGTGGCTCACGGGGTGCTGCGGAAGTGTTGTACGGCTGCATATTGCAGGGGTGTCCCGCTGGGCGAAATTTTACGGAGGGATGCTCAAGTATCAAAATATCTTTCCGAGAAAGAAATTGATGCCCTGTTGGATCCGCGGAAATATCTCGGAAGCGCGGTTGAAACCGTCGAGCGCGTGGTCAGGGAACTGCAACGTTTTAAGGTATGAAGTAAACTGCAGTCATCACAAAACCCGCGAATATCGGGATCGAAAGATTATCGTTTATTGGCGCCAGCTCAACACACGCTGCGGCACCAGCGCCCAGTAGAGCCAACACCAAGGCATTCGCCGGCCCTATGGCTGGGAGACCTCTCTGAAAAGTCGTGAAGATCGTAAGGGCTATCACGAATGCGATTAAAAAAAGCGCCAACGAACCTTCGAGGGTCTTCTCGCCCGATAATCTATGCCGTCCCCACCGCTTACCGATTACCGCCGCTCCGCCATCGGCAAGGGTTGACATGAGCAGGGCAGCTATGGCGATCGCGGCCGGATACGCGAGAACCGCGACAAACGCCCCCGCGGCGAAGAAGACGTGTGCCCCGATTCCACGCTCTTCATGGGGCCTCACGAGGGGTCTAGCGAGAGCCTCCGCTTCTTTTACAGGAATACCGTGTCTGACGCGGTAGAGTTCAAATGCCGCGAATATGAACAACCAAACCCCCACAAATGCGAGGGTCAACTGTCTGTCCGTGAGCCAATAGAGCACCGGCACCACAAGGCCCACCAGATGGATGCCCTTTCGACGGAGCTCGCTTTCAACCGTTGGCATGATATCTACTTGGTATTTTTTCGATTTGGTATCTATTAAGACTTGGCATGCTTGACTTTTCCCTTTTTTAGCCGCCTCCACAA
>CAZCRN010000141.1:0-2117 GCA_964501125.1 Hadarchaeota archaeon (SeqCode)
TCAGCCCACGCTGGTTGCCAGCCCTCCTTTTGCCATGCCCATATGCGAAGAAGCCGGTTGAACTCAGATTTATTCAAAGACCTGAATCCGAGCGCCAGTTAGCACTCGTGAGCGAGCTTATGGCTGCGGCAGGCGTCAAGCCAACCACCACCGCGCGCAGGTTAGGGGTCCCGAAAAAGCCATACCGAGCATTCAGGACCCGAGTCATGCCAGACCTCGCCGCTTCCGCCCCATTCATCACGGCGACAATCCTCACGGACTCAAAACTGAGGGTTCTCTGCGCTTCACCAAGGACGGGCAGAAGTGGTACATTTCTTGATATTTTAAAACGGATGGGCGCCAGCTTGCGCGTGTCCAAGCGAGATTTAGTAATCCGTTCCCCCCAGCGACTCAGGGGAGCGAAGATAGATTTGTCCAAAGCTCCAGAACTCTTGCCATTTGCGGCTGTGCTCGGGTGCAAGGCGAAGGGTAGGACGTTAATTCGAAACGCTGCTGAGGCGCGAGAAATGAAGTCGGATCGGATTTCGGCAATTGCGTGCGAGCTGCGGCGGATGGGTGCGCGGATAACCGAGCATCGTGATGGCTTGCGGATAGAGGGCCCAGCCGAGCTTAAGGGATGCAAGGTCGACGGTCATAACGATCATGCGGTGGTAGCAGCACTTGCGGCCGCCGGACTTGTTGCCAAAGGCAAGACGATCATCACGAACCGAGCCGAGGCCCTGCGGACTTCGTATTCGCGTTTTGTTTCGACATTCCGGGATCTGGGCGCCGACATCAGCTCCGCCCACACCTGACGCTCTTCTTGCGAAAATCGCAGTTGAGGTCCAGCGCTCACCCGAGGTCCCTCCAGAGCTGCGAACCTCACAACAATTGGCAAAATTATCGCAAGTTTTTAGGGGCGCGAAATCGCACTTCAATTTGAAAAGGATAATAACATGAGGATCGAATTTGGGCGTGTGGGTCAGGTGAAGTCCGGGCAGTTCAGCATAGAGTTCCTCTTCGTCATAGGGGTTTTGCTGATAGCACTGGCATCAATTTCCATACCGATGTTTAATCGAGCGCGCGCAGATGCCGAGCGTTCATCAGACCTCGCGGAGGCACGAGAGGCAGCCACGAAGCTCGCGAATGCCCTGAACTCGGTTTACTCGGGCGCCCCGAGTGGCTTGGGATCAAAGCAGACGATTGAATATTGGATACCAAAAGGAGTTGCGGCAATCTACGCTGACCGGGATATAGATGGCGTGGATACGAACCAGGATGGCATCCCTGACGATCCGCCGCGAAACGGCCGCGTGGATGTCCAGATATGGTTTGACCTAGATGGCGATGGTCAACCCGATTTCGGCGATCGCGCCGCCGTAGTTGTGATAGACACACTTTTGCCGAGTAAGTGGGATGAGAATGGCAATCTAAGACCAAACTGGGAAACGGAGACCTTGGACATCGAAGACAAAAATCTCGCGCTCGACCCTGCCTATCGGGTGCTTCATCAGACAATCATGTGGCACCGGTACGATGTTGGGTACGTGTATCCAAGACGGATCATAATCTTTGACCAAATCCTCGAGAGGGCCTAAGATGCGCGGGCAAGCCTCGATCGAATACATGGTCATCGTCGCAGTAGCTCTGGCGATTTTTGCCTCGGTGACTTTTGCACAGATAATCAACCCGACATCGGAGGCCTCGAGGGACATCCTGCGGGTTTCACAAGCCCGTTCGGCCTGCGATGCGATCGCGAATGCTATAAATAGCGTATACGGCAACGCCGAGGGGGCAACGAAGACGGTCAGCGTTATTCTGCTCGCCACTTGGAATTTGCAGCTGATCGAGAGCCCGTCCACGCTGAGGCTCGGCATCCAGACTTCTCGCGGAATCGAAAATATTGAGAGCAACTTGAGATACGCATTCGATAACTCGTTGTTGAACATCTCGGCCGGCAGCTACACGGTGATTGTGGAGTGGTCAAGCGTGAGGGACCAAGGGATTGACAATAGGGCAATTGAAAACAACAAGATCTACATCTACATCAACCCGTTAGCCGTGGCCGAGGGGGATTAATGATGGAACTTGGCCGCCGGGGATTTTTCTCGATAGATGCGGTGTTTGCAGCCACGCTT
>CAZCRN010000142.1:0-2099 GCA_964501125.1 Hadarchaeota archaeon (SeqCode)
TGCTCGGCAAGCGCCTGCTCGTCGAATAGATCTACGCTGTCGTTTGCCAATTTCGTTCCGCTTATCGCTGCAGTCGCGCTGATGTCGGCATTCATGATCGTCCCATCCGCGAGCTTCGCGCTTGTGATCGCATCGTTCGCGATCCTCGAAATTCCCGCTATGAAGATATCGACATCACGTATCGTCCCATCTGCGATTTTAGCGCTCGTGATCGAGTTGTCCTCAATGGTGAATTCGGGGATTGCCCCAGGAGCTATTTTATCGCGAGTTACCGCACCATCCGCGAGTTCATCCGTGGTGACCTCCGGGGCGAGGGTTGCTGGTCTTAGAACTATCGATGATGCAACCGCAACCACCGAAATGAACGCCGCTGCAACCGCTATTGGTATTGACTTTTCCATTTTTTTCACCTCCTCCTCGATCCAGCAGAAGACCTTCGTCAGAAGAGGAAATAAGGGCTTAAGTTAACAGCATCCTTGGCACTTGATAAAAAATTCATCAGCCAACCGAGTTAAGGTAAGCTTGTTGAGTGATTCATGGTCGGCGGTAGCGTGAACTAATTTCTAAAGCAGTAACAGCTCCATCGGCTTGAGTTCGCCTGAGACGGGATCAACTTGCAGCGCGAGTTCCTCCAAGGCCGTGACTCCGAGCACGGGTTCGTCGCCCTCTTCCCCAAATACCATGTTCGTGTATGCGATCTCATCTTTGACCTTGATTCCACCTATGCTCACTTCCCGCTCGATAACCCTGCCATCCGCCAGCTTGAATCGCCTTTTGCCCGTAGGCTTTAGCTCGAGCCCTTCGAGGGTTTTCCTAGGGATTATCGTGTATATCGCCCCCGTATCGGCTGTCAGCTGTATTTCGACACTTCGTTCAGGTTTTTCGGGGTTCCAGATTTTAGCGTTTACTTTGACGAAACCCATTTGCTCACCGATAAATCATTGGCGATCATAAACTTAAAACTCCTAGTTCCGCCTTCAACTCGAAGCCGAGAGCAGCGATTTCGGCAGAGGTTCATGATGGGGAGAAACACGTTGCGCGAATAGCTGACCCGCTCCACCCTCGGCGCCCGCATAACGATAGAGGTTAGGCATCCCAAGTTAAAATACGAGACTAGACAAGGTGCAGACATGCCAACTTGGGCGATCGTTCCGGTCAAGCACCTCAGCGAGGCAAAGTCGAGCTTGGGTGCGGCACTGGTTCCCGAGCAGCGCCGCCAGCTCGTGCTATGCATGCTCGCGGACGTCTTGGATGTCTTAGGTAAGACATCGGTTGCCCGGGTGGTTGTCGTGTCACCCGATGATGAGGTCTTGGATTTCGCGGATACGCATGGGGCCGCGGGTTTGAAAGAGCCGAGGGTCGGGTTGAACGGGGCCCTTCGGCTGGCGATCAGTCACGCGATGACGAAAGGGGCTACTTCGGTTCTAATCGTGCCAGCTGACGTGCCAGCGATCAAAACATCCGACGTCGAAAAAATCTTGGAAATGGCTACAACTGCCCGGGAAGTGGTTATAGCACCATCAAACACCAACGGCACAAATGCGTTGCTACTCCGGCCACCAAACGTCATGGATGTGCACTTCGGTGGCGAAAGCTTTCCGACCCATCTGGCAGAAGCCTGTCGAGCTGGTGTGGTGCCTCGGATCTATCGCTCCCCAACCACCGCCATAGACATCGATGTGACAGCCGACCTCGCTAGCATTAGGGCGTATGGACGAGGCACGCGCATGTACGATTTCTTGCAATCGCTGTAGTTAAGTAGAAACCGTTGATATACCAATGGAATCGAAAATCAATACAGTGGTGTAGATGGAACGCTTGTCAAAATACTACCAATACGAGGAAGAATCATCGGGCAGAGGTAAAATGATCATCGCCGCGATGGTGATTGGCGTGGCATTTGCTGCAATCGTTGCTTATAAATTGATCACCGAGCCTGGGTGGAAGAGCTACGAAAGTCGGGAATACGGTTTCTCCGTTGACTATCCTGGAGATTGGGTGAAAACTGGAGAGTATGAGGAGAACTATGAATACGGAGAAAAACTAGTACTTTGACAGTTTAATTATGCTACGTAATACTTGGACAGCTTCCTATCGGC
>CAZCRN010000143.1:0-2093 GCA_964501125.1 Hadarchaeota archaeon (SeqCode)
AAGTATCAAAATAACTTCGTGTTCGTCGAGGCCGGCGCACCTAGCAGGACGCGGATACCTGCGTACATGGAATTAAACGAACGGATCAGATCCCTAGCGGATAAAATCAACTGGAAATATCTGAGGGGCTATTGGAAACCGATCAGATACATAGAGGGAAAATTGGACTACAATAAGCTCCTCGCGCTGTACCGAAATGCAGACGCGTGTATAGTGAGCCCCCTGCAGGATGGTATGAACCTCGTCGCAAAGGAATTCATATCTGCAAATGTCGACTGCAACGGCGTTCTAATCATCAGCAATTTTGCTGGGGCTACTGAAGAGCTAGAGGGCGCCGTGGTCGTTAACCCATATGACATCGAGGGGTTTGCCGACGCGATAAAATACGCTTTGGAGATGCCGAGAAAAGAGAAACGAAGAAGAATGGAGAGATTAAGAGCGATAGTCAGAAGGAGCAACGTCTACAAGTGGCTGGGGGACTTCATCACCGAGGGCGCGAAGATCGCTCAGTGATTCGGATGAAGTATCTGTTTGATTGCTGGAAGGAAGTAGAGGAAACCCTAACTCCCGATATCGTGCTATTGCTGGACTACGATGGCACGCTTACGCCAATCGTGGCTAAGCCTGAGTTGGCCGTTTTGTCAGAGGAGATGAGAGATGTGTTGAGGCGTGCATCGAAACTTTACACAGTCGGCATCATAAGTGGAAGGTCCTTAAACGATGTCAAAAAATTGGTAAAAATAAACGGATTATACTACGCTGGGAATCACGGATTTGAGATAAGTGGACCTGCTCTCGAGTTGGTGAAGCCAGAAGCCGAGCAGGCAAAGCCAGCGATATCTAACCTATGCAAGGAGATGGCGGCCCGGTTAAGTCACATAGACGGCGCGATAGTTGAAGATAAGGGCTTGACCGCAAGCGTCCACTATCGCCTAGTCGCGGAGAATAATTTTCAGGAATTGAACAGGATTTTCGACGAAGTGATAAAGCCACACTTGGAATCTGGCGTGATTAGAATCACCCGCGGTAAGAAGGTCTTCGAGATCAGGCCGAACGTAGAGTGGGACAAAGGAAAGGCCGTGTTGTGGATGGTTGATGCCCTCAAGGTACCCAAAGGGCCACCCATCTACATAGGGGATGACCGCACAGATGAGGACGCATTTCTTGCCTTGAAGGAAAAGAATGGTATAACCATTTTGGTTACGGAGGAAGTCAAGGAATCGAATGCTAGATACTTCGTGAGAAGTGTAAACGAGGTAAAGGAGTTTCTTGAAAAACTAATAAGTTTGCGCGCGCAAGGATAGCTGGAGAAAAATGAAAGCGCTGATATTGGCTGGGGGCTTCGCTAAACGTCTCGGCCCCCTAGGTGAACAGATTCCTAAGGCAATGTTTGTCGTTGAGGGGGACACGGTTCTAGGCCATTTGCTCAAGAAGCTTGAAGCGGAGAAAATCGAGGCGATAATCCTCACGAACAAAAAATTTGAGGGTTTTTTCAAAGGGTACAAAAACGTCCTCGTGGAGGAAGCGGTAGCCGAAGAGGAGAAACCAGGCGCGCTGTCGGCGGTAAACGATGCTTTAAAGCTGCTGAAACTCGATGAGGACGTCTTGGTGATCTGTGCCGATAACTACTTCTCATCCGATTTTCGGGGCTTTGTATCCAACTACACGGTGGAGCCACTCCTCGGTGTTTACTACGTAGGTGGGAAGCCTGAGATGGAGCCAGAGGAGATGGGGACGATGAAGTTCAAGGGCAGCGAGGGCTTCCCCCCGCCCGAGCAGAGCTTTTACATAGATGAGTTCAAGGAGAAGGTCAAGCCGCCACTCAGCGAATACGTTGGGACCGGCGTATATCTCTTCCCAAAACGGATTTTTCCGATTCTGGATGAATTTTGCATGGGGCGAAAACGGGACGCCCCGGGGTTTTTCATTCAGCATTTGATCGAGCGTGGTGAGAAAGTCAAGGGTTATTTGTTCGGCGGCGAGTGGTACGATGTCTCCCACAAGAGTTACTTGCAAGCTTTCAGCGATGCGAGACTCGTGAAGGCCGACGAACGGTATGTCGTGTGCGATAAACCACTAGGTAAGAACCTAGT
>CAZCRN010000144.1:0-2067 GCA_964501125.1 Hadarchaeota archaeon (SeqCode)
TTCGTTGGAATGGGAACCTAAATCGTCAATTTTTATCCTACCTGCGGGAGTACTGTATTAAAAGGAAAAAACGTGTAGCGGTCTCACGTCGGGGCCCTCATTTTTTTAATTAAAATAGGTTTCGAAAATTCCTGAAACATTTCCCTCCTGCAGACCGCCTAAAAGCCCCGAAAACCGAGGTTTGGGTGCGGGAAAACCGCGAAAAATGGGTGCGCACCCATGAAAAGGGCTTTAGAAGCCGTGGCTAGGGAGCTCAGGCGTAACGAGCGTACGTGTCAGTCGGACCTATGCTTGGCTACCGGGCTCCCCAGCTGGAAGATCTCGCGGTTGATGAACCGCTTCGAGCTCTTGGGCCTGGTGCGGGCCAAGCGTGAACTCCGATTCAGTCGCGGGCGCCCGCGGAAGTTCTACTCGCTTACCCCCAAGGGGCTCAAATTTCTGAGTGTCATAAAAGTTAGCCATCGCGGTCGACTAGAGCGGACTTCGGCTCCCCGATTACCATGCCAGAAGCGCCGCGAGCTTAACGGCGGCCTGCTCTATTGCTCGCGTTTTGAGGAGTGCACACAGCCTGGGCCTTACTGCAGACCCGTGCACGCGCTCAAGCTCAGAGGTGGTGAACGTGCAGAGGCGTAGCTGGCCTGCGGGCTTGGTGGTTAAGGCGCTCGCGTGCGCTACCGCTTACCCGAGTCCGAGAGGGGCCCTTATCCGATTCTACATTCGCCGCGATTCCGTGGCCGGGTACAACGGGACGCTGGGGGTCCGCCGAGCTGAACTCCGAGGCGTGATGGAGCTACGCGGCATCAGGCCGAGCCGCCCGCGAAGGCTCTACTCGTTCACGGCCGAGTGGTTTGGGCTGGGGGATGAGTGAGATGTGGCCGTTCAAGCTGAAGCCGTGGGTCTCCCTCGAGGAGCTCGATCGCGTCGTCGTGTGGGAAGAGCGGGGCGCAACCCCAAAAGGTGAGCGAGATGGGTAGAGGGTTCGAGATAAACGAGCGGGCCGGGGCGACGCTGACCGTGCTGGTGATGCTCGGGCTACTCTTGGCCAGCCCACTGGCGGCGGTGATCAGCGGACAGGGCACCACGGCTCTACAAGCTCAGGAAAAAGGTCGAGCACAACCCCCACCTCAGGCCGAGTGGCAGGCCCGGATAGACCCGGCGCTCGAGGTTGCTCTCGAGAACGCCTCACCCAACGACAAATTCTTCGTGATTATCTACCTGCGTGACCGAGTCTGGTTGCCTCCAGGGCTGAGGCATGCGAGCCCATCCGAGAAGGCGCGATATCTTAAAGAGCACATCCTTCCGCGTCAGGAGAAGCTGTTAGGGGTCTTGAATTCAAATTAGATTGAGGTGAGGTATCGCTTCTGGCTTTACAACGCCGTCGCGGCAGAGGTCCCCGCGCGGTTGATCAAGCCGCTGGCGAAACAATCCTTCGTGAGCTACATCTATTGGGACCAGCCGATTCCGCTCGAGCCAAAGGACTTCGCCAGTTCTCGGAACGTCAGAGCTCACCACGTGCACATTGCGACGCCCGAGGGCTACACGGGCGAAGGGGTCAAAATTGGTGTGGTGGGCTATGGAATTAAGGAAGACATTACGTGGCTTCAAAGGGATGGGCAGAGCGTTGTGGTCAAGGAGTTCGATGGGGCTGCCAATACGGTGACAACCGGCGACGCATTCGCAGTCGACCACGAAACCATGATTGCCACGGTCATCGCCGGGCAGGATCCGACCCACAGGGGGTTGCACCGGGGGCATATCTTTACGATCTCGTATTCGGTTCACCCCCGCTCGCCTCGCATTTGATAAACATCGTTCAGTTCGCGGCGGAGGAGAACGTCCACATTCTAACGGTTTCGTATGGTTGGTACGCACAGCGCGGCTCGCCACCGACTGAAACCTACCCGTATGACGAAATCATGGAAAAAGCCGTTTATCTGGGCATGGTCGTGACCCTTGCAGCCGGAAATGAGGGGCCGGGTACATCATCTCTGTGCGATGGCCCACGCGGTGAGGCGGCGATTGCGGTTGGCGCATACTACGATGCGGACACCGAGGCTTGGGACGATG
>CAZCRN010000145.1:0-2008 GCA_964501125.1 Hadarchaeota archaeon (SeqCode)
TGAAACGTACTTGCCTATTCTGACCTTTCCGAAATCGGCTCGGATGACTGCCCCGGGCCAGACGCTTGAGTGCTCGCCAATGGTTACATCGCCGATAACGGTTGCGGCTGGGTGTACGAATGCGGTTGGATGAACACGAGGGCGCTTATCCCCGAACTTCATCAACGTGGTTAAGCCTCCGACTTCGGTGCCTTCTTTGTGCGAACGAGCACTATGTCGCCGAGTGCCATGATTCCGCCGTATGGGATCGAAGTCACCTTTCCAGCTTTGCGAGCGAACGCCAAGCCCACGATGGTTCCCTCTTCGTCGTCTATTAGCACATCCTCGACAACGCCAACATAGCGCGCCTTATCGCTGTAGATTCGCATTCCATAATATTCGGAAAGTCTCTTTATCCGATCACCCCCGAACAAACCTCGCGATAGCCGATAGTTAACGACCTTTATTAAACTTTGCCTATGAAATCAAAAAATGAGCTTGAGGTTATTCGATGCCTAAACCGCATGTGATACTCAATGCCGCAATGACGCTAGATGGTAAAATCGCAACGGTTGCAGGCGACAGCCAAATCTCGTGCCCAGAAGACCTAAATCGGATTCACAGGCTGCGTGCAGAGGTTGACGCGGTAATGGTTGGCGTAGGCACGGTGCTTGCAGATAATCCATCACTTACCGTCCGACGAACGTATGGTAAGAATCCGATTCGGGTCGTTGTGGATAGTTTGGCCAAGACCCCGCCCGATGCCAAAGTAGTAGACGGCAAAGCCCCCACAATCGTTGCGGTAACCACCCGAGCACCGAAGCCCAACCTCGAAAAGCTATGCTCGGTCGGCGCTCAGCTAATCGTCACTGGCGATGAAGAAGTCAACCTGCTGGAGTTGCTCGAGAGATTGTACTCCCAGGGCGTGCGCAAGTTGCTGCTCGAGGGCGGATCAACCCTTAACTGGGGTATGTTACAGCAAGGACTCGTTGACGAGATCCGTGTCGCCGTATCACCACGTATTGTTGGTGGTGCAAGTGCTAGAACTCTAGTTGGTGGGGCTGGGTTTGAAAAGATCTCGGAGGGCGTCGAGCTTGAGCTCGCCAGTACTGAGCGAGTTGGTACCGATCTAGTATTAACGTATCGTGTCAAGGAGGCTGGGAGTGCTCCGAAAGTTAAGTGATCGACTCATTTTGATCGGTGTTGCACACGTGTTACCAAGAAGCACGGCCGAGGTTCGAACCACCATCACACAAGAGCGCCCTGAGATAGTTGCAGTCGAGCTCTGCCCAACGCGCTACATGGCGCTAACCCGGAAGGTGAAGGAGCCAAGCGCTTTCGAAACCATACGTGCTGGTCAATTCAAGCTATTTGTGCTCAATAAGCTCCTTTATCTCCTCCAAACCAGGTTCGCGCGCCAGACTGGTATGCCTGCGGGCAAGGAGATGTTCACGGCCTTACAGTGTGCCCGGCGGGTTGGGGCGCGCGTTGAGCTAATCGACCGCGATATTGGGATAACGTTGGAGAGATTGATGCGACGAATGGGCAAACGCGAAAAGCTAAGACTATTTGTGGAACTCCTGTTCGGTTTTCTGCCCTTCGGCCCCCGCATCGACCTCGAGCGGGTTACAGAGAATCAGGTAGTCGCCCAACTGCTTTGGTCCTTGCGCAGAGCCTCCCCGACCGCATACGAGGTGCTCATCGAGGAGCGAGATGTGCATATGGCCGCCGAAGTCACGCGATTGTTGACAACTACCAAGGGCAAAGTGGTGTGTGTGGTGGGGGCTGGCCACATCCCTGGGCTTTGTCAAAGACTAGCGGCCCCTTGGGGCACATTTGAGATCTCGTGGAAACACGCCCGATGATGGCACAATCTTTTTAAATCAGTCACCAAAACAACGCAAGGAGTTGTAACGCGTGGAAGAGATAACTCAGCAGCTGAAGCGGATGTTAAACGTCGATATCGAGAAAGTTGAGGAACAGGGTGAGGAACTCATCGTCTACGTTCCCAAGGGGCAGGCGGCAAAAG
>CAZCRN010000146.1:0-1988 GCA_964501125.1 Hadarchaeota archaeon (SeqCode)
CATCTTGATCACTCGGGATAATTCTATCTCTTTTTTGATCCAGAGAAGTTCAGAGAATTAGTCGTGGATACAATTGTATGAACTGTACTCAGAAACGCGTTTCAGCTTGTAAAAACATTCGTCGGGGAGGTAAAGAAAACTCCTATCGTTTAGGCGAGCAAGCCTTTCAAAGGTCCAGTACTATCAGCAAATCGCTCCATACCTGTACCCATTAACTGAGCTTGCGAGAGCCACAAATTGGCCAGTGGTGTTTTTTCAGGACAATTAAGGATGCGGCCTGTCTTGATTCTGCCGTTGGCAGAACCTGCTACAATAATGGGAAGCTCATCCATTGTGTGGTCTTTTCCATCTCCCAATCCTGAACCCAAAGTAATCATGGAGTGATCTAAAAGGGTACCCTCACCCTCCTTGATCGCATCCAACTGTTCCAACACTTCGGCAAACAGCTCCACATAAAACCGGTCAACTTGAGCAAGAATCTTCTTTATGTCTTCTCTGCCTTGCGAATGGGTGAGTCCATGATGTGATTTCGTAAAATTCAATTCATGAAATCGCTGCGGCGTTCCCCACCTTTCGGGTGCGAGCATGAACGTGGCAACATGTGTGAGGTCTCCTTGAAATGCCAGCACAAGCAATTTACCCATCATCCTTATGTACTCTCCACGCGTCATGGGCGTTTCATCCGGTTCTTTCATATCCGCCCTCTCATGCGTGGCGTAGTACCTACTTAGCTTCTCAATCTGTTTTTCGATTTCCCTGACGGAAGTGAAGTACTCATCCAGCTTGTCTTTGTCATGACTACTCAGATTCTTTTCAAAATTGGCAGCATCCTTCAAAATCAAGTCCGTAATATCCTTGTCGGATTTTCCAGTCTTAAACAGACGCTGATAGACCTGCCGCGGATCTTTCATCGACGTCGCTACATGCTCCGGCCCGTACCAGGAGATGTTGTCCAAATAGATCGATTCTTTGAGATCTTTAAACGTATTGCAATTCAGCTCCAAGGATCGAATGGGTGTCCGCTGGCTTACCTTATCTGCAATCAGATGGTCCAAGGTCCTGTCCATCGGATAAGGCGATTTGAGCTCGCCATGAGGATCGGCCGACGACAGGTAACATGAACTGCATTGATTGTGTACATCGATCCCTCTCACGTTAACCCGGGACAAGCCCGTGATCAGCGTGACTTTTCCGCCCACGTTCTTCAGCGGACTCAAAGTGGGCATCGCCAAAAAATCTTGGTTGCCCTCCCCAGGGAAAAAATGATCCCTCACAAAACCCATCGGCGAATAAAACGAAGCAAAACGCAGGGAAGGCTCCTTTAATTTCTTGGTTGCTGCCTCCTCTGCATACATCTCCAACCAAGGAAGAGCCATCATGCCGCCCCCCGTACCCAACAAGAACTTGCGTCTATCAATATGTTTCATCGTTTTATCTTTTGGTTAAATATTGGGTGAATCACCGTATGTTTGATAAGGTCTCTCAATTTGTAATTATCCTTCTCGCTCGCTTTCGCAATTTCATCTACCGCAATTCGGTCTACCACGGTCAACTCTCGCCCCAAGCCATAGGAAAGCAAATGCTTGATGAAGGCCTTGGCAAACAAGTCCTTTTCAGCGAGCACGGCATCCTTAAACCCGACAACATCTTTGAAATCATGTTTACCAAACAATACACCACTGGCGTCCACCTTCAAGCCAGTTCGATACTTGTCTCGCCAGCGGCCCAGCAAATCGTAATTCTCCAAAGCAAACCCCAATGGGTCAATCTTTTGATGGCAGCCCGCGCATCGGGAGTCTTCACTGTGCTGATTTAGCTTTTGCCTTACGGTCAGCTCTTCTTTTTGAAGTGTGATGTCGTCCGCCTGCAAGTCGGGCACGTCGTCAGGCGGAGGCTCGGGGGGATCATTGAAAATGACCGAAGAGACCCAAGCCCCTCGCGTGATGGGCAATGATCGAAACGGCCCCGATGTCATCACCATCACGGCC
>CAZCRN010000147.1:0-1966 GCA_964501125.1 Hadarchaeota archaeon (SeqCode)
AAAGCAGAGTTGGAGCGAGCAGCGGAAAATCATCATAGGTGCGGGAGTACTGATATAACAAATATCCCAATGCTCGGTTCGCATTTAACCTGTTTTGAGCTTCAATATTGCAGCTGCGATATCGTTGTCCGTATCTTTGAGCGCCTGAACCGCCGCGGCCCTATCGACGCCGGCTTGCTCCATCACTAGCTTGACATCCTCCTCCCGGAGCTCTGGCTCGGGTTTGCGCTCGAACTCCTCGCCCGTTACTTGATAGGTACGTTGTCCGGCTATCTCGGTGACCGCTACCTGTGCCCTCGGAAGCACTATCTCGCGGTCCGGTAATTTGATAACGACTTCGCGAACGTCCGATAACTCCTTGAACTTAACGCCCATCTGCCGCATCATGCGCTGCATTCGCCTTGGATCAATCCTTCCGCGGAACATGTCGATCACCGCTTCCTTGGCTTGAGTGCCCCAAGCGCTATCCAAAACTTTCGACCTATTGCGCGATCTATCGCTGCCTTCAGGGCCCGCTTGTCTTTGGCTCTGCCGAATACCCTGAGCGGTATGGTCGCGCCCCCGAGACTAGCGTGGCCACCCGCCGAGCCCATCCTGCCGAATGCATCGTGAAGGAGCTTGCCCATGTGCAACCTTATGTCGCTCGTGCGGCCTGAAACCTGAACCACGTTACCGCAAACCCCATAGACCAAGGCCGCCATCACACCTTCGCGCCTCAACAAATAATCTGCCGCCTGTGGGATCGCATCGCGGTCCTTGACATCACCAACGTTTGAGATCAGGTAACCGCCCTTCACCTTGCTGCCCCTGATCGCGCGTGCGAGTACACTCAGCGTCTCGGGAGAAAGTGCGGGAGTCTGCAATTTGTTAAGAAGTTCCGCATCAGCGTGCTTCAGAAGATATTCATACGCATCGAAATCGAGCTCGCTGGCACCGCGGGTGAAATTTAGTGTATCGGTCAAAATTCCGAATGCAAGGGCAGTGGCGATGGGCTTGTCCAGCTCGATGCCTGCATATTTGAGATAATTTGTCATGAGGGTCGCGGTTGCCCCAATGCTCGAGATATCCTGGTACTTTCCCTTGACCCCGGCCGCCACTACGGGATGATGATCGATCACCGCAACAGGCTCTATTTCCTTTGGTAGCGCGCAGTTCGCGGCCGTTGCAACGTCAATCAACGCGCATGCACCATACTGCTCAAACTCTACCTTGATTTTATCTGCATTGATCAGCTCGATGCCCAAGAGGTTGACGAGGGCACGATTTTGCTGGTGTCCAATCTGACCATTATGGAGTATGTCAGCGTCGATGCCGAGTGTCTTGATGTAACGTTTGAAAGCCAAGCCGCTCGCGATGGCATCTGGATCTGGATTTGTATGTAAGATTATAGCAACCTTTCCACGTACTTCGCCTAGGGCCGCGCGCAAGCGCTTCTCCCTGAGCGCCGCCTCCAGATCGTGAAATTTCTTAAACGTGAAATCCGCCAAGATTTCGGAACTCGGGATAGCTTCGGTTGCCCCGAGTTCTTTGACCTCTGACATCTCAACCTCATGGTCGACGCGTGCCATGACGACTGGGTCTATTCCAAGGTCAAGCTTCAACTGATTGATCGCACCAAGTGTTCGCTTGGTCACTCGGTACTCGGGGACTAAAATCAGCACGAGCTCGGCGCCCTCAATGCCAGCCGCGCGTAGCGTCTCTGGTCTGCAGAAATCACCGCAGTGGGCCTTGATGCCAAGTTTTTCCAGATGCTCGACCTTGCCTTCCGACCGATCGACCATTACCACCTTTGCCCCGGTGGCTTTGAGCTTCTGCGCTAAGGCAAACCCAACATCGCCGCATCCGAGTAGTAAATACATGATCCACCACTCATCCATCTCCAAGCTTTCTATATATCACTTCGTCGTCACTCGAGCGATAGTCTTATATACACAATGATTGCTGTAAAAAACCTCAGACGATGATT
>CAZCRN010000148.1:0-1960 GCA_964501125.1 Hadarchaeota archaeon (SeqCode)
ACGGGCACCAAAACTTTTCCGCCGCGTTGAATTGTCTCGTTCACGATCCAGAGGAACTCCTTCTCAGCATCAACACGGAACGGCTGGATGTCCTCGGCACCACCATAGGTGCTATCCATGATTAGAGTTTCAACTCGCGGGAAGTTGCAAACTGCAGGCGAAAACAGCCGTGTGCGATCGAATTTCAAGTCGCCCGTGTACACGATGTTGTATAACCCCTCGCCGATGTGAACGTGAGTTATAGCCGATCCGAGTATGTGACCAGCGTTGTGAAAGGTAATACGCACGTCTGGTGAGATGTCCGTCACGCCAGCATAATTGAGCGGGATTGTGTGCTTAACGAAAGTCCGAACATCTCTCTTGTTGTAAGGCATCGGTTTATCCTCGCGCTCGGCTATCTCGACGTAATCGAGCTGCAGTAGTGCAGCAAGATCACGTGTGGCCGGCGTGCAGTATACTGGGCCTTCGTATCCGTATTTGAAAAGATACGGGATGAAGCCCGAGTGATCGAGGTGGGCATGGCTTAGGATCACCCCATCGAGCTCCTGTATCCTGAACTCCGGAGCATCGAGGTGGGGGAACGCACGATCCTCGGACGCAACATTGACACCGCAGTCGAATAGGATGCGGCTTTCGGGCGTTTGCAATAGGTGTGCTGAACGACCGACTTCACGCGCCCCACCAAGCGTTGAGAATCGTACCCAGTCTCCCTTTGCTTTCCGTCCGCGGTGAATCCGTCTACCGATTTTGCGCATGATCTCCCGGCGCTCAGCACCAGCCTTGATCATCGACTGGCGGATGGTTTTTACAATCTCCGATTTGATCGGCGGCGCACGCACGATCTTAGGTGTCCAACGGATCTGCCGCATCAGTTCACGCAGCAAATAGCCCCCCTTGCCTATCGCAATCCCGGGCTTCTGAGTCTCAATTGTAACCTCGCCAACTTCGGGGCTGAAGATTATCTCGGTTATGCCAGCTTCCGGAGGCACGATTTCCCGGATTTCCTCTTCAGCCTCCTCTTGTGACTTTAGGATCGATGGGTCAGGGCGCAAGGTTATGCGCTTACGAATTTTGCGCGCAAGCTCCTTGATGACGTCACCATTCTGCATCAGTAGGTCGAGGTTGCGACAGTACACCACCACTTTTGGCCCCTCGAAGTCTATACCCGAGACGGCCGCCGCAAATGGGGTCTCCTCTCGCACGATGCGCTCTATCTCATCTAAGAGTTCTTCCGCAGCCATGCGGACCACCTAACGAGTATGACTAAGCCAATCGTTTGATGTCTTCGGGGGATAATTCTCGATATCCCGCCTCAGTTATGACCGCGACCATGAGCTCGTTTCCGGTCGATATGTCGCGCTTCATGGCAGCCTTAAGCGCTTTGATGGCGATGGGTGTGGCCTCTTGGGCCGACATGCCCTCTTTGAACTCGCTTTCGAGCACGCCGTACGCGATTGGGGAGCCGGAGCCCGTGGCGATCATTTTCTCCTCAGTCAATAAGCCATCGAATTCTAGGAAATACATTTTCGGACCCCCAGCGTCAAAACCCGCGACCAGTAGGACGGCTAGATAGGGGAACAATCGATAGGCGTGGAGTATATTAGCAGTTAGCCTTGCGGCCGCATGCACGCTCATCGGTGTACCTTCCCGCATCATGTAATAGCGAGCCTCGGAACGCAATATGTCGACGAGTTTTTTCGTGTCAGCCACACCGCCTGCCACCGTAGCACCTATGTTATCGGTTATGGAGTACACTTTCCGGGCCCGTTTGCTAGCGACCAAATGGCCCATTACGGCGCGTGTATCAGTCACGAGTATTACTCCGTCTTTGCACACCAATCCAACGGTCGTTGTGCCTTCAAGATACTTCAGCTGAGTTTTTTCCAATTGGATACCCTCATAAGCCGAAAATGCCGCGCTAGAAGCAGCAATAGAAAGGCAATCGTTGTTTATATATAAA
>CAZCRN010000149.1:0-1955 GCA_964501125.1 Hadarchaeota archaeon (SeqCode)
GGGCATCCTCACCAAAACCGACCTCACGAAAGGTGTCACTAGACTGGGTGGTGAGTAAATGCGCGCCGATGAAATCATGACCCCGAGCCCCATAACCATCGACAAGGATCTTCCCTTAACCGATGCGATCGACCTGATGCAGCGTCATGAGATCTCGCGCTTGGTTGTCCTGGATGCTGGAAAACTCGTTGGGATCGTTACCGAAAGGGACATTGCGCGCAAGCTTTCTTCGACTAGCAGCTATCGTTTGCCTCCGGGGCGAATGCGTGTATCGAGCGTGATGACCACCAATCCGATAACCATAGCGCCTGATGTTCCGGCCAAACAGGCGGCCGAGCTAATGCTCAATCGTAACATAAGCGGCTTGCCAGTCGTGCGTGATGACAAGCTAGTTGGCATCGTTACCAAGATGGACTTCGCAAAAGTTTGCGTTAATTTCGCGGAGATCTTTGCTGGCCAAATCATGCGGCCTAATCCCGTGGCCGTCTCGCCGGGTAATCGGGTAATTCACGCGCGTAAATTACTGCTCAACGAAGGGCTCATTGGGCTCCCCGTGATCGAGGGAGATGAAACTGTTGGGATTGTCACAGTCCACGACCTCGCCATGCGCATGGCCGCCTTCCAAAAAGTCGTGCCAGATCGGCATAAAGGGGCGCGCATTCGTTACCTCCTAATCGGGGACATCATGAGCCAGCCTCCGACCTGTACGCGTACCGATGCCAAACTTCCAGAGGTCGCGCGCATCATGCTGGACAACAGATTCAGCAGCCTGCCCGTGCTGGATTTGGAAGACAGGCTTGTTGGCATGATCACGAAAACAGAGTTAACCGAAGTCGCGCGCGAACGTTTGTAGATTCTTACCTCTTGAATATGCGCCATAGATGATCCTGGGCTGGTAATCTCAGCGGCTTACCGTCCATGAGTCTAACCTTCCGGTTCGCAACGATCTTACCTATTTCCGCCACTTGGATGCCTGCATCGGTCAGAGCTGCAAGTATACCACGCGCCCGCCTAGGTGGCGCTGTTATGAGCAAGCTACCCGAGCCAATCGTTTGGAGCGGGTCGATGTCAAAATACTTGCAAATAGCAACGGTTTCGCTCGCGATCGGTATCGCCTCTCGCTTGATCTTAAAGCCCACGTGCGAAGCATCCGCGAGCTCGTTCAATCCTCTTGCTAATCCGCCTTCGGTTGGGTCGTGCATCGCAGTCACTCCACCAGCCGAGACTGCAGTCAGCGCATCGCGGACAACGCTTATTTTGTCCATAAACCGCTTTGCCCGCGCGATCAAGGGGCGTCCAAGGATTTTTGTTAGCTCGGCCTCACGATCGGTTGCTAGAATTGCGGTGCCCTCGATCGCAGCACCCTTTGTCAGCAGGATTCGATTGCCTGGCTTTGCGCCTGCCGACGTCACGAATCTGTCCTTGGGGGCTTCGCCAATCATCGCGCCCGAGATCAAAATGCGCTTTAGACCCGGCGTCACCTCAGTGTGCCCCCCGACTAGCGAGATCCCCAACTCATCACACGCGGTTGTCATTCGCTTGATCAAACTTCGAATGAGCTTTCGGCTACAGCCCTCGGGCGTGAACAAGTTCGCCAAAAACCACTTGGGCTCGGCGCCCATCGTCGCGACATCATTGGCGTTGATGTGAACGGAGAGCCAGCCCGGGTCGCGCAGCGCCCCTGTAATGGGATCGGATGACAAAACAAGCACACGGTCGTCATAGTCTACAACCGCCGCGTCCAGACCAAGCCGCGGGCCGACCAACACGCGCCGGTCGTGTAGCCTGATATAGGGAAACACGAGCTTCGCTAGTTCGTACGGGCCCACCTTTCCGGTCGGTAACCGTGTGACCATGAAAATTGATATTGGTAACCAACGCCAAAAATAAATCGCTGATGCGATGATCCCGCTGGAAGAATTCGTGAGAACCTTTGGATGGCTCGGTCTATTCGG
>CAZCRN010000150.1:0-1941 GCA_964501125.1 Hadarchaeota archaeon (SeqCode)
CGGACACCGGAGACGTCGCCCACATCCGCAAGGTCACCGACGCGCTGTCCAAGCATGTTCAGTTTTTCAGCATTGGTACCAATGACCTCATCCAATACTCACTGGCGGTGGACCGCTTGAACGAAAAAATCGCGCATCTCTACGAGCCCACCCATCCGGGCATCCTGCGTCTGATCCAATCCACTGTGGACGCCGGAAAAATGGCGGGTATTTGGACCGGGGTCTGCGGTGAGATGGCGGGTGAGCTTGTGTTCGTGCCCTTGCTTTTGGGGCTGGGCGTCAAGGAGTTGAGCGTGGCTACCGCGATGGTGCCGCGGGTAAAAATGCTGATCCGGAAAATCAAGATGGAGGATGCCGAAAAATTGGCTCACTTCGCCTTGACCTGTGATTCTCCCAAGGAAATTCTCGAGGTTTCCGGGAACCTCGCTCGCAAGACCGTGCCCAGTCTGTTTCAAAATTAAGGGCACTTCTGGAAACAAGGTTTATTAGAACTTTAGTTCACCTGAGATGATTTTTTCAAGATGAGGCGCAGTTTGTGAGGCATGATTTTGTTTTGGTTGGCCTTAATTGGACTACAGCAAATCTCCTTTTTTCCATGATCGTCTTTTTTGGCCACTCTTTCTGCTCTTGTTCTGCTTCACCTCATCAAATAGACGTAGCGGTCCATGTTGTAGACCAGATTGCTTAATCCGTTGTGTTGTCTCGCTCGAACCATTCCTATCGTTCGTAACCGATCCATCGCCAGTTGGCTCATCCTCCCAAACACATGTTCCACCCTCACTCGTATCCTACTTCGCAGTTTATTTGTCCTCTTCTGGGCTTCGCTCAGTGGTCGATTCCTGTAGCTCTTGAGTTGGATAAAGTCCTCACAATCGCATTTGAGTAAATGTTCTCTTGCCGACTCCGATAGATACGCACTGTCGGCCAAAACCGCTTCATCCTTTTCATCGACCAGTTCTTTGAACATCTGCGAGTCGTGCACGTTGGCTGCCGTGGTTTCAAAGTCCATGACCAGCTTGCTTTTGGCGTCCACTTTCACGTGGTTCTTGTAGCCATAGTACCTTTGCCCGTTTTTCTTTGCCCAGCGTGCATCGCAGTCTTTTTGCCGCCCCTTGGCGCTTGCTTGCCCATACCCTTTAGGCCGTTTTCTCTCTTTGATTTGAGCGTTCTCTTCCCGACTATTGCGCTGACCCGGGGCCTCCACAAAACTGGCATCCACCATACTGCCTTCTCTTCCTATCATCCCGACTTCGGTGAGCTTCCTCTCAAATTGCTTAAATAATCGCCGAGTTCCCTCTCTGCCTTCTCGTTCCAACGCCTGCTTGAAGTCCCAAATCGTTCGCGCATCGGGAATCGTATCTCCCAGATGCAACCCAAGAAAGCCCATGAAACTCAATCGGTCCCTGATCTGAGTTTCGCTCTGCTCGTCACTCAATCCATGATACTTCTGTAGCACCAAAACCTTGAACATCAGCACCGGATCATAGGGCGGTCGACCTCCCTTGCTCCAATCTCGCTTCTCATAACCCATAATCGACTCGAGTTCCTCTCGGAACATTTCCCAGTCTATTACCTCACTGAGCTTGTTTATCCCCCGTAGTGTCTGAGTCACTTTTTGTTGGTGGGTCATCATAGAGTAAAAATCAACTTCAGCCGATGGTTCGCGATATTTCATCTACCAAGCCTTTCACCTCAATCTACTCTTGTAAAGAATCCTCACTCTTTAGGTTTCCAGAAGTGCCCTGTTGATTTGAATTTCCCCTCTTTTAATAAGTTAACGAGACTAGAATTACCGGTATGTATTTGAATGGGAGCATTAACGTCTGCACCATCAGATATCGCCTTTTTAATACCTACTAAGTCGCCATTTCTTGTCGTTTTGTAGAGAGACTGCTGTGGCTTCCAACACCCCACCAAATGCACGGCTGCGATTGTGATTAG
>CAZCRN010000151.1:0-1930 GCA_964501125.1 Hadarchaeota archaeon (SeqCode)
CGTGAAAATCCACAACATCGAACGCACACTACGTACCCGAAATGCGGGACATTATCCCGACGAATACCTTCCGGAAATCGCTTTCATCGGAAGATCAAACGTCGGCAAATCAAGCCTTATTAACTCGCTGCTGTCACGCAAGAAACTAGCTGCGACGAGTCGCACACCGGGCAAAACACGGGCGATTGATTGGTTTCGGATCGACCGCGGTGGCAGGGCGAATTGTTTTTTTGTTGACCTTCCTGGCTACGGCTTTGCCAAGGTACCCCAAAAAGTTCGCGAAGAAGCTTGGGCTCGATTAATTGACACTTACCTCGAGTCAGACAGGCCACTGGTTTTAGCGTTACAACTGCTGGATATGCGGCGCCTTGGCCCCACCAAACTGGATGAACAAATGATCACGTGGTTACGTGAAACTCGTTTGCCGCACGCGTTCATTCTTACCAAGGCCGACAAGCTTAAGCGGAGCAACAAGTTGGGAGCGATGAAAAAATTTGAAGTTAGTTTAAAAAGGGTCGACGACCATCCTTTGATTTCCTACTCTGCCGTGACGGGCGAAGGGAAAAACGAGCTCTGGTCATTAATCAATCAGTCCATCGCTCAAACTCAGTAACACTCAACCACTCACCTGCCGGGTGAGAGTTTAGAAAGAATATGAGCAACGAATCTGCAGTCTTGGTACCACCGGCAACGAGCCGGATATGGGAACTGGGAGAGTTACGGGGATCCAGCGTTAATTTTCTGCGCAGCATTGCCGAGAAACTCGGAATCAGTGCCTCCAGCGAGACACGCAAGGCTGATCTGGTCTATCAGATCCTGCAAACGCAGATGGAACAATCAGATTCACTAAACACCGAGGGTCTTCTTGAGATTCTTCCCGAAGGCTTTGGCTTCCTACGAAACGCCTCAAGAAACTATCTCCCAGAGCATAGTGACGTGTACATCTCCCCCTCACAGATCCGAAGATTCGCCCTGAGAACCGGCGACACTCTGGCCGGGCAGATCCGACCACCTAAAAATGGCGAACGTTACTTCGCCATGATCAAGATTGAATCCATCAATCAAGGAATGCCTGGGGAGATAGAGCGCAAGTCATTTTATGAGAGTTTCACACCGCTGCACCCCGAGGAGCGCTTCGACCTTGAAACCCGCGGAGGTGACCTCTCCGCTCGTATACTGGACATGCTTTGCCCCATCGGGAAGGGACAGCGCGCCCTAATTGTGTCACCACCTCGCGCAGGCAAGACGGTGTTATTACAGTCTCTGGCACAATCCATTAAAAGGAGTCATCCCGAAATCGATCTAATCGTTTTGTTAATTGGAGAACGCCCCGAAGAAGTCACGGAGATGCAGCGATCAATTGATGGTGAGGTAATCGGCGCTACCTTTGACGAACCCGCTGAGTCGCACACACAGGTTGCTGAACTGGTGCAGGAAAAAGCAAAGCGGCTGGTAGAACAGGGGAACGACGTAGTAATACTGCTTGATTCAATCACCCGGCTGGCACGCGCCTACAACACCACCTGTCCGCAATCGGGGAAAGTATTATCAGGTGGAGTCGATGCCAACGCCCTCCACAAGCCGAAGCGCTTCTTCGGCGCTGCGCGTAACATCGAAGACGGTGGCAGCCTAACTATCATCGCTACTGCGCTAATCGACACTGGCTCTCGGATGGACGATGTCATCTTTGAGGAATTCAAAGGCACCGGGAACTCTGAGATCGTACTCAGCCGTATGCTCGCCGAACGGCGTATATGGCCCGCCATTGACATCAACCGATCTGGCACGCGCAAAGAAGAATTGCTGTTTTCACCGGAAAAACTGAATAAAATCTGGGTATTGCGTAAGGTGTTACAACCCCTTGGTCCGGCTGAAGCTATGCAGCTTCTAATCGACAAGGTTGGCAAAGTCGACAGCAACGACGAATTTC
>CAZCRN010000152.1:0-1929 GCA_964501125.1 Hadarchaeota archaeon (SeqCode)
AATTATCGTAGAAACGCGGGATACTCCGAGTGCCTGCAAAATCGTAAATGACCAAATACTCTCCTTTTCGTTCTTTGAGCCTAGATACGTTTTCCAATATTTCGGACGCAACAGTTTTTCTCGGCATCAAATCGGTAGCATATGTTACCATTATCCTTAAAAATATTTTGTACTAAATCATTACCTTATGTTCAGAAACGAAGTACCTTGACTTTCTCTAACGCGGTCTTGACAAAGTTTGGTAAATCAAGTCTTTTCTCGACCTCTACAACCCCCTCGAGTTTAGCGCGAGTCCGAGGTCGAGGTGGAGTGATCTTGCAGACGCCTACCGGATGCGTGGGAATCTCGAACGTGCCAATCGAACGCGCTATTCGTTCGATCTCGGCTTTATCTAGACCAACGAGCGGCCTCAGGACAGACAACCCACACGCCTGATCGATCACGCGCAGGTTAGCCAGCGCCTGACTTGCAATCGGCTTCAAGCTATCGCCCATAACTAGGGCACGAGCGTTGACTTGCTTAGCGATCGCTTCTGCCATCCTCAGCATCGTGCGTTTGCACAGTACACACGTGAGACCTCGCGGAGCCCCCTCCACAAGCGCACGCAACACCTGCCCATACGGCGCTACCCGAAACTCGAGCCCAGGCTGGGACTTCGCCAGCCGTTTCACGACTGAAGTCGCCCTAGCCCGCGCGCGCTTGGCAGCATAAGGTTTATTGTCCAGAAAAACTGGAAAAATCCTGCACCCCCGCTTCATCATCAAATACGCAGCAACTGCACTATCGATATCTCCCGAGAGCAATGTCACTACATTCCCCTCAACGCCGACGGGCAAGCCACCCGCGCCCGATATGACATCCGTAAACACGTATGCATCCGTTCCGCGGATCTCAATGGATATCCTTCGATCCGGGTTAGATAGATCAACGCGGATTCCGGGAATCGCTTTCAAAATCGCCGAACCAACCGCCATGTTGACATCCCTGCTCGAAAACGTGTGCTTACCAACTCGGGTGGCATGAACCGCAAAGCTCTGTCCGGCCTTCAAAGCCCGTTTCGCTACCTTCAAGGCGCCCGAACATATATCGGCGATCGTGGCATCCAACCTAATGGCCGGACTAACGGAAACTATGCCTGGTACACGAACCAGACGCCTTACCGCTGTTTTGATGGCGTTCGTATCAACGTAAATTCGCCCGCGTTCCCTTCTGAGCTCATGTGCAATTTCGCGTAAGGTAAAATTCATGTTGGTTCTTAAACGTCGCTCAAAATATCTGCGCACGGGCTCGCTTTTCAGGGCCAACTCACCGTAGCGCACGATGATGGTTCTTTTCATGATCTCTGAGTAGTTTTAGCGCAGTCCAAGGATTTGGGTCATTCGCTTGGCTGCCCTCTTGATGTCTCCCAAGTTTTTCGCGCCCGCACAAACACCCTTCCCGGACACGAACAGCAACACGACGACTTGTGGATCATCAAGCCTAAACACCAAACCCGGAAAAACTTCGGGCTCATACTCCGTGTTTTCAAAGGTTCTAGCGATCCTTTCCAAGTCGAACTCGGTGTCAAAATCGAAAGATGCCACCATATTTTGAACCTTGATTTCAGGGTCATGTTTTACTTTAATGCCGGCCCTCCGGAGTCTTCGCGTGAGTTTTTGAACCGCAAGCTTAGCGTCCTTTATGCTCTTGGCTCCGACGCAGTTCATTTTCCCCGATGCGAAAATCAAGAACGATGCTGGAGGATCCACCGACTTATAAGCTATACCCGGGAAAACCTCGGGGTCATAACGCGCTTCTTTTAGAATCTTTGCCAAACGCTCCAGGTTGAACTCCTGGTCCTCATAGGTGACAGACATCACGATGTTTTGAATTTGGATTTTTACTTTGGCCATTTTTGACCCCATAACTTGTTCCTATACGTATTACTTG
>CAZCRN010000153.1:0-1928 GCA_964501125.1 Hadarchaeota archaeon (SeqCode)
GGTCTCGACCTCAAGTTCGGAAATCACGGAGTGCTGGTCGAGCTGTTACGGAAGATGGCTTACCGCGAAGGTTTCGGCGAGGTGTTGTGTGATGGTGTTCGACGTGCTGCCGCCAGCATCCAGCAGGGGTCTGAGGAGTTCGCAATTCATGTCAAGGGGCTCGAGCTTCCGGCCTACGACCCGCGTGGAGCATGGGGGATGGCCCTGGCCTACGCAACCGCCTGCCGCGGGGGATGTCACCTTAAGGCCTGGACGCTCGCGGCCGAAGTGTTCGAGGCGAAGCACGATCGATTCTCGACCGAGGGGAAAGCGAAGCTCATCATCGAGCTGCAGAACATGCGGGCGGCAGCCGACTCCATGGGTGTTTGCATCATCGCGGGACGAGCTATAGGGGCTGAGGAGCGGGCTCGGATGCTCACCGCGCTAACGGGCTGGAGCTTCAACACCCAAAAACTCTTGGAAGCTGGTGAGCGCATCTACAATCTAGAGCGGCTACTCGCGGTCCGAGATGGGATCACGCGTGCGGACGATACACTCCCACCTAGGTTGCTGACCCAAGCGCTTCCCAGCGGTCCGTGCGAGCACATCCGGCTGCGCAAGGCCGACCTCGATCGAATGCTTGATGAGTACTACGAGCTCCGGGGCTGGGACCGAAAGGGCATGCCGACTAAGGCCAAGCTAAAAGAGCTTGAGATCCCAAAGTTGCTCGAGTGATGGCATGAGCGCCAAGCGACTCTTCGGAACCCGCGGGATTCGGGGACCCATAGCCACAAAGGTAACCCCCGACCTCATGCTCAAGCTCGGGCTGGGGCTCGCGAACTTCGTGAGTGAAGGAAAAATTGTGGTTGCGTGCGACACTCGCACCTCTGGAGAAATGTTGCAAAGTGCATTCACAGCCGGGGTGCTGGCTGGCGGCTGCGATGTCGTGGACATAGGTCTGGCGCCCTCGCCTTGCGTTGCTTTTACAACCCGCGAATTGGGAGCGAAGGCTGGCGCGATTATAACAGCCTCACACAATCCGCCACCAGACAATGGGATCGCTTTCTACCGCTCTAACGGAATGGAATTCCTGCCAGAAGAGGAGCTCACGATCGAGGAGATGGTGCTAGGTGAACGGGTGAAGCGAGCGAGCTGGGATGCCCTGGGTCGAGTGGAGCGCTACCCAGATGCGATTCCACGCTATGTGCAGGCGATAAAAAAAGCCGTTAAGGTCAGGCGGGGTTTCAAGGTGGTCGTCGATTGCGCGAATGGTGCTGGGGCGACTACAACCCCTTACCTGCTCCGGGAACTCGGCTGCAAGGTCGTGACGCTTAATTCACACCTAGATGGTCACTTTCCGGGACGGCCATCCGAACCCCAACCTTGGAACCTGGGTGATCTGATGCGAACCGTTCGGGAGGTTGGGGCGGACCTCGGGCTGGCCCACGATGGGGATGCTGACCGTGTAGTCGCAGTAGACGAGCGGGGTGAGTTCATCAAACACGATGCCCTCATCGCGTTATTCGCGAAGCGCGTTCTCGAGGCCCGGGGCGGCGGAATCGCGATAACCAGCATAAACACCTCGGCGGCGATCGAGGAAATCGTGGCTAAGGCCAAGGGTAAGACTATTCGGGTGCCCCTCGGAAGCATCCACGCGGCGATGTACAAACACAAGGCGGTTTTCGCCGGGGAGCCTGGTAAAATAATCTTTCTGGACTTTGGTCAGTGGATCGATGGAGTGCTGACGGCTGCCAAGCTACTTGAGGTGATGTCACTCGAGCGAAAACCTCTATCCAAGCTTATCGCTGCCCACGTGCCAGACTACCCGATGTACCACGAGGATTTCGCTTGTCCTGACGAGCGGAAGGCAGAGTTCATGCGGGGGATTCGGGAGTATCTGCTGGCAGAGGTTGGTGAGGTTCGAGACCTGCTCGAGGTGGATGGACTTC
>CAZCRN010000154.1:0-1926 GCA_964501125.1 Hadarchaeota archaeon (SeqCode)
CACCTGAGCGTGCCCATCGCATCACCCGTTCAAAACTTTCAAGCCATTTCAAGGTTTAAAATATTTGAGGAACCTATGTGAAAGTCTTGGGCATCGACCTCGCGGGGAGAGAAACGAATCCAACCGGTTTTGCTTTGCTCTCCAACCGCGAGTTCCGTACCGGTTTGATTTACTCGAACGATGAAATAGTCGAGCTGTGCACAAAAAATCGCCCGGAGGTTGTGGCCATTGATGCACCTCTCAGTCTGCCTAAAAGTGGTGGACTTAGAAAGGCAGACGCCGAGCTCATCGAGCGCGGCCACAGGGTCCTCCCACCAACCCTTGGAGGCATGCGGACGCTTACTGAGCGGGGGATACGGCTTGCCGAGCGGCTTCGTGCTCAGGGTTTTAATGTCATCGAGATTCATCCACGCACCTCGGGCAAAATCCTTTTCGGAATCTCGGAGCGTCAGGCATGGCTTTCGGAATTGAAGCGAAGAGGATGGTCGATAAACGCGAAAGTGAGTGAGCATGGGGTCGATGCGGCGATAGCGGCCTTGACTGGTTTGCTCCGCTTACAGGGAAAAACCGAAGAGGTTGGCACGCCTACCGAGGGGGCGATCGTCATCCCACGCGGTCGGCTAAGAGTTCGCGAACGCGCTTAGCAGTCTGGGAAAGTCCCGAAATCCCGACGCCCGTGGAGCTAGCTAATTCCCGTATGGTGGTGCCGACGTCCGCCTCTCGTATCGCCACGTAAATCACGGCCGCGGCCAACAGCCTGGCTGGTTTGGTGCGCTTCAAACGCTTGGGCATGGTGTTGCAGATCGAGTGAGCTTGCGCCACGATCGATTTGCTCAAACCAAGCTGGGATGTAAACCTGTCGATGTAGTCCTCGGGTGATGGCCGGGGGACGCGTAGCTTCAATCTTCCCGCGAGAAATTTGGTGAGCTGCCTGAGGCTTCGCAGAGCCGCCCGCTCCTCCAAACTCGCGCGAATCGCCAATGCACGCGCGACCTCGGCATCGGTTCGCGGTATCCCCCGAATTCTGCACACGATGAACGTGAGAGCTGCCAAAACGTTCCATGTGCCACGGCCAGCGGTCAGCCTTCGGGCCTTCGCCTTTCGATACAGTCCGCTTATCTCTGCCCTCATGCCCTTTGGTAGCCTCAAGTCCTCGCAGAGTCGGTCGAGTTCTATCAAGGCCTCCCGCAGGCTCTTCTCACGAAAGGTGCTCGCGCGGGATCTTCGTTGCCATAGCTGCAGCCTCCGCAGCCGCGCACGCCAGCTGGGTGAGAGGTCATCGGACAACCCAAACTTGCTCCCCAAACCCCAGTCGTGTCTGGTGATATCCACACCAGTCGTGATATCCGCTCTGCCGCCGCCCGCTCCCGGCTCGACTCGCCACTCGGGCCCGGGTTCGAGCACTTTCTCGACTAGCACGAGTCCGTAGAGTTCGCAAGTGCGAAAATTTACACCAGTTGGTGGGATGCCCGAGTGGACATTCATTAGGCAACGCGCGGTGGAGCTCGTCAAGGGCTACAACGCTGAGGGGATAACCCCCACGTTGAGACAAGTTCATTACCGGCTAGCCACCGAGCGAGCCGGAGGTTACTTGAATCTCCGGCAACACTATAAGCAGCTTTCACAGCTCTTGGTCAGGGCTAGGAAGGAGGGGGACTTGTCCTGGTGGGCCCTCGCCGATCACGTCCGCTATCGGTGGTGGATCAGGCCCAAGGGCGAGCCAGATCTCAACACATTGGTCAAGAAGGCCGCTGAGAACATCGGCGAAGACCCTTGGCTTTCCCAGCATAAGCAACTCTTGGTTTGGCTGGAGAAAGACGCGCTTGCCGATTTGGTGTGGAGGGCAATAGGTGGATATTGCGGCAAGGTTACCTAAAAATCCATTTAAAGTCTTAGTAGCAAACTTAATTCGCCCTGCTCGCCGGT
>CAZCRN010000155.1:0-1903 GCA_964501125.1 Hadarchaeota archaeon (SeqCode)
GTCGATTTACCGGGCGTTCTAAAGGAGGACATCAAACTTCAGGTGCACGATAGTTCGCTCGAGCTGGAGGCAACTCGGAGGACGCCAAAGGAGGCGGTGCTGCGCGAGCGCGTTGACCGCTTCTATCGGGTGATCGGGTTGCCCTGCGCAGTAAAAGCCGAAGGAGTAACCGCAAAACAGGAAAACGGCGTGCTAACGGTGACCCTGCGGAAGGTCGCGGGTAAGACAGTCAGCGTCGAGTGAACCCCTTTGCCACGATGTAGATCTCGGCGCTACGCTTGCGTGATGCTACGGGCTTGCTGATTTTCACGAAATCGAATCTCTCGCGGATATCCGCTATCAAATCGTCGAACAGCTCGCCTTGGAAAACTTTGACCAAGAGCCGTCCGCCGGGTGCCAGCACCGCATCGGCGATTGTTAACACCGCCCGCGCCAGCTCGATCGACCGCAAGTGGTCGATGCTCCATACACCCGAGATCTTTGGTGAGGCATCAGAGAGCACGACGTTGGCGCTTCTCGGCAACCTAGCGCGAATGAGTCCGGGCATCGCTGGGTCGGTGAGGTCGGCCCTGAGAGTGGCAACGTTGTCGTAAGGCAGCTGGGCTATCGGCTGAAGGTCTACCCCAAGCACGAAACCATTGGCACCCACGCACTCACGCGCCACTTGCAGCCAGCCACCTGGGGCTGCTCCCAGGTCAATGACCACATCCCCACGGTGCAGCAAACCATAACGTCGATTTAATTGTTTGAGCTTGAAAGCCGCACGACTTCGGTAGCCCTTGCGTTTTGCCATGCGATAGAAGTGCTCGAGCTTGCGCTCGCGCGTCGCTCGTTTACCCAAACCTAACACCTTTAACCGGCTTTAAACCGCAGGTCTTGAAAGCCAAGAGAGTGCCCCTGAGCAACTCGTGAAAGTTTCGATTGTAAAACAGATGGCTGTCGCATTTACAATCACCGGATCCGAAGCCGCTGATGCACGCGAAGTGTTTTGCCAGCTCTTTTGCCACCTCGCATTCTTTCCGTGCCTGCGTTTTTGCGCGGATTAGGTCAACCGCGTGAGTTCGGGTCAGTAAATAGTCGATATGCCAGTGGAGATTTTTCTTCTTGGCTAGATGCTGTCGGACTCGCTGCCCGAGGCCGCCGAGTGCCGAGCCGACGTATGCGTAATATCCAGCTTTGAGTGGGAGGTCGCCGAGCCCGCCTACGCTTAACATGAGGTCGTAGGGTGCGTGCACGAGGAGCACGTAGGTTCCGCGCATGGAGCTCGATTAAGTGTTTGTCGTCGGGTTTCTTTTCTCTGTTGGTTCAAACAGCCATGCCTCCCTCGCTAGCGGGATAGTTCATCAGCCCACTGATGCTTTTGGAGGGAGATGCTTTATAAGGAAAAATTGCTCTAAAGTTCAACATCTAACCCTAGTTTATCCACCAATTCCTTGTATCTGTTACGTACGGTGACCTCAGTTACCCGCGCAACCTCAGCTACATCATGCTGTGTTCGGCGCTCGCCGCAGAGCACGCTGGCGATGTAGATAGCAGCAGCTGCCACACCCGTGGGCCCTCGACCAGAGGTCAGGCCCTTCTTGGCAGCATCCCTGAGCAACTCGATCGCCTTCGACTGGGCCTCGCCGGTTAACCCGAGCTCGCTTCCGAAGCGCGGGATGTAGTCGGTGGGACTCGTCGGACGCAGGTGGATCAGCAACTCACGAGCGATGAACCGGTAGCTGCGCCCGATCTCCTTCTTGGTGACTCGCGAGACATCCGCGATCTCGTCTAGGGTTCGGGGGACCTTGCACTCGCGGCAGGCGGCATACAGGGCTGCGGCAGCGACGCCCTCGATCGAGCGCCCCCGGATTAACCGCTCCTCGACCGCTCGGCGATAGATCACGGCAGCTGCCTCGCGCAC
>CAZCRN010000156.1:0-1862 GCA_964501125.1 Hadarchaeota archaeon (SeqCode)
AATCTCCAAGGTTGGGAAGTCTGTTTCTTATAACCGTGGGTGGTATTTCCATCAACAACATTACGCCCGTTAGGGGATTTGGAGGAGAGCCCTACCGCATCTATGCTTTGAAAAAGCGATCAGGTGTCAGAGCGAGTGATGGTTTAGCCTCCATATTAGCCGAAAGAATCTTAGAGGTTCTTTCCCTCGCTATACTTCTTGTCATTTGCCTACTTCTCGCTATTTACCGTTATACTCTCCCATCACCCATTAATAGCCTAGTCTGGATATGTGTTGTCGCGTTGGCTTCCTTTTTCGTTGGTTTTCGCATAATCCTTCATAAAAAAATAAGCTTCCTCGGCGGAGTTGCAAATAGACTCATTCGCCTATTTAGGTCAAGGGAAAAACAAGCGAAAACATTTTTCGGCGGGCTCAGGTTATCCGCAAACAAGATTTTTTCAGATCTTAAAAGTTGCATAAAAGTGTGTTGCTGTGAATTTGCCCGGCGGCTGTGCGATGTGGCTAGATTCGCTGCCATATTTTTGGCTCTGGGGGCTTGGTTGAGCCCGGAACTCATCCTAATAGCGATAATTATCAGCTTGGTGGCCGGGGTTCTGCCGTTGCCCGGTGGATTGGGTGCTTATGATCTAGCTCTCGGTGGAATTTTAATCCCATTAGGCGTTTCCCCCGCCGTGGCATTTGCAGTCGTTCTCATAAACCGTGGGATTTCTTACATCCCTCTCACCGTAGCTGGTTTTTCAGCAATCTCTTACATGCGCATACCGCTTAGGAGGAAGTAGGATGAGAATTGCGATGGTCTCTGATTTCTTTTTCCCTCACGTGGGAGGAGTACAAATAGATATGCTCAACTTATCGAAGGCCTTAGTGGCTAGAGGGCACGAAGTCAAAATAATAACCCATCGCTACGACTCAAGGCTCACATTTAGTGACAAAACCGAAAAGATAGATGAGATCCCCGTTCTGAGGCTCTGCGGCCTATGCGCATATATCGGGGAAGCCTACTATTTGATTAACCCAACGATGCCGATGAAACTCAAAGAAATATTTCACGAGCAAGACTTTGATGTGGTCCATGGCCAGGGAATATGTTCACCCCTCGCAGTGGTGGGCAACGTTGTCTCTAAAATAATGCATCCCCCATGCGGATGTTCGGTTCTTTCCGACCATTCCTTCCAACACATAGAGCCAAAGCAAAAGCGCCGCAGGAAGTTATTGGGTTTCGGAAGCTGGATTTACAGGAAATTTCTCGGGAAGACTTTACACTTCCTTGATCGGGTAATCGCATGCACTGAACGAACTAAGCAGCTGCTCATCGCTAACGAACTCATGCCGGAGGATAAGGTCGTCTCAATCCCGAATGGGGTGGACTTAACCCTCTTCAAGCCAGGAGCCGGGGGGAGAAAGGTAAGAGAGGAATTGGACTTCGCCTCCGAGCCGGTGGTGCTGTACATTGGCCGTCTATCAGGAAGGAAGGGCGTCGACGTGCTCCTTCGGGCGATGCCTCTCGTTAGAAGGAAGGAAAAGGATGCGAAACTCCTGATCGTGGGGTGGGGAAGCAAAAATGAGACGGAATGGCTCAAGCGGTTATCGAAAAGCTTAGCGATCGACGAACACGTAATCTTTCATAACGAGGTTTCTTACACAGATCTCCCGTCCATTTACTCGGCGGCAGATGTTTTCGTCCTCCCCTCCAAGCGGGGAGATGCTTTCCCCCACGTCCTCTTGGAAGCCATGGCGTGCGGACTCCCCGTAGTTTGCACCACAATCGGCGGACGTCCAGAAATACTCAAACGGGAAAAAACCGCCCTCTTTGCCCGACCCCTCGATCCGGTTTCCTTAGCAAATCAAATTGTAAGAGTACT
>CAZCRN010000157.1:0-1832 GCA_964501125.1 Hadarchaeota archaeon (SeqCode)
TACGAGGAGATGAAGCCCGAGTATTACGAGGAATACTACGAGTAATCACTTTTCCTTTACTCTAACGACGGCGCCCTTGAGCGCCTCTTTGCATTTGCATCCACGAGCCATTGGGATGCGCGGAACTGCTGTAAAAATCAGATTTTTGACACGGCCGATGTTTTTCCCCATGAGCTCGGCTACTTCCTCGTGCGTTAGTTTTGTTTTGGATATCCCGGCTGCAAAATTCGTTACCACTGCGATTGCAGCATAACAAAGCTCCAGCTCCCGCGCTAGTATGCACTCGGGCACATTCGTCATCCCGACCAAATCGCAGCCAAGCCGTCGCAACACTTGGATCTCAGCCGCGGTTTCAAAGCGTGGGCCTTCCATGCAGCCATAAGTTGCTCGGGGGTGCAGTTTGATTTTTAACGCGCGCGCCGTCTCGCGTAGGACCTCCCGAAGCTCTGGACAATAGGGCTCAGTAACATCGACATGCACGACCCCCTCTTTTCCGCCTTCGTAAAACGTCATGGGGCGCCGCTTGGTGAAATCCACGAACTGGTCGAGTAAAACGAGATCGCCCGGACGCATGCGGGGCTTTAGCGAACCCGATGCTGTCGTTGCCAGCACCCGTTTTACCCCGAGCTCGCGAAGTGCCCAGATGTTCGCGCGATAGTTAACTAGGTGGGGTGGCGCGGTATGCTCCTTGCCGTGGCGTGGCAGAAACGCGACTCTTCTATCCGCCAGCTTGCCGAGAACTATCTCGGGCGATTTGCCGTACGGCGTGCTCACGACCGTAGTTTCGACGTCCTCTAGATAGTCCAGCGCATAAACTCCGGAGCCGCCGATTATCGCGATCTCCGCCTCCAAGAGTTCACCACCCGAATCTGCGTTCGCGGCTTTGGTACGTGCGGATCGCCCGCAAGAAATCTATCTTGCTGAACCTCGGCCAGTAAGCCTCGCAGAAATACAGTTCGCTGTACGCCGCCTGCCACAGCAGGAACCCACTCAACCGCTCCTCGCCGCTCGTCCGGATGATCAGATCTGGATCGGGCAAACCCGCGGTGTAGAGGTGACTACCAACAAGCCGCTCATCCACGTCCGAGGGCTTTAACTCGCCGCGCTTGACTCGTTCACATATCCTTCGTACGGCATTCACCAACTCGACTCGACCACCATAGCCTATGGCTAGGTTTAAAGAGTACCCGTCGTAGCCGCTGGTTGCATCCTCGGCTTCTCGGATGGCATCGACTACCCGTTTCGGCAAGCGGTTCAGATCACCTATCACATGCACGCGAATCTTGTGCTTATGAACACGTTTATCATCAGCAATTTTCTTGAATTTTTCGACAAACATGTCCATGATGGCCTTGACTTCTTCCTCGGACCTGTTAAAATTCTCAGTCGAAAATGCGAAAACCGTGACGTGTTTGATGCCGAGCTCCCTGCACCATTTGAGGACCTCTTCAAGCTTGTCGGCTCCCAATGCATGACCCTGCGTTACCCCCATGTTGGCCTCGCGTGCGAAACGGCGATTGCCATCTAGGATGATCCCAACATGCCTAGGAACACGTCCTCCCTGCTTTACCTCTTCGAACAATCGCTGCTCGTAATATTTCGACGCCAGAGCTTGGAGTCTAGCTACACCAGGCAATTTTTCTATCGGTAATTTCTTGAAATCCATCTGAACCCTGAAGCAATTTCCCCCTGTGGCTTTAAACCTTTAGCTATGAAGCCACCTACAAAGATCAATCTAAAAAGTCATCAACGCCGGGCTATTTGCTGATTAGATGAAGTGACCTCCTCCCCGCCCTGAAGGACGGGGCTTCCACTTTTCCTTCGCGTTACGC
>CAZCRN010000158.1:0-1794 GCA_964501125.1 Hadarchaeota archaeon (SeqCode)
GTTTAGAGGTGGAAATAGTCAACTCTACGGATCCGAGTCTGATCGGGGTTCAGGGTACCATCGTAGATGAAACTCGCGAGACCTTCGTGATCGAGCAGGCGGGTAAACAGAAAGTTGTATCTAAAGCAATCGCAATTTTTCGCATGACTTTGCCGAGTGGTGAAGCGGTAGAAGTGGACGGTGCGAAGCTTGTTGCCCGACCCGAGGATAGGATAAAGAAATGTGGGTGAGCAAATGGCCGGTCTTGGTATCGAACCCCCAAAGGAGAAATGCTCGGACAGGAACTGCCCATTTCATGGCGTCTTGTCGACACGGGGCCGCGTATTTATTGGGACGGTCGTAAGCGACAAGATGTCTAAGACTGTTGTGGTGGAGCGCGAGTACGTACATAAGGTTCCAAAGTACGAGCGCTATGAACGGCGGACCTCAAAGCTCTACGCTCATAACCCCCCTTGCATCAATGCGCGTGCTGGCGATAAAGTCAAGCTCATGGAGTGTCGGAGGCTGAGTAAAACAAAAGCCTTCGTTGTAGTTCAGAAATTGGGGGCATGAAGTTTGGGCAAGAAAGGCATGCGCGCGGCTATGGGTGTAACTGCAATCACGCCAGTTAGGACTTTGGTGATAGGTTCCAGACTCTCTTGTGCGGACAATACGGGTGCCAAGGAATTACAAATAGTGTCGGTACTCGGATACACGGGAAGACGACGCCGAATGGCACGAGCTGGTGTTGGTGATGCGGTGGTAGCATCCGTGAAAAAAGGCAAGCCAGAGCTGCGAAAACAACTCGTGCGAGCAGTGATCATCAGACAGGCAAAGGAGTACCGCCGCGTTGATGGAATGAGGGTGAAGTTTGAGGATAATGCCGCGGCGTTGATAACTCCCGAGGGGGCACCGCGCGGATCCGAGATTCGGGGCCCGATGGCGCGCGAGGCGGCCGAGCGCTGGCCACGCTTGGCCGGTATCGCAACGATTGTAGTTTAGGTGAACAAATGGTTAGCAAAAAGCCGCGGAAACAACGTAAGAGTTTTTATGCAGCTCCACTACATGTTCGACATAAATTCTTTAGCGCGCGGCTTAGCCCAGAGCTCCGTGAAAAGTATGGTTGCCGATCGTTACCCTTGCGCATGGGCGACAGGGTTAGGATCATGCGCGGAGATTTCAAAACACTCGAAGGCGACGTGGTGGAAGTGGATAGAAAGCATAATTTGATCAATGTAGGCGGGGCAATCGTCAGAAAAGCCGATGGGACAGAGGTTCATCGCCCGATCCATCCCTCGAATGTAATGATCATCAAACTCAAGCCGGATAAGGAGCGCGACAAGATTCTCGAAAGGAGGTCAAAAGTTGGTACGAAAGGGCCAGCGGAGACACCGTAAGCGGTTCAGTGCACCTACGGCGCTTAGGTTACCCCGAAAGTTGGCTGTTTGGACGGTTAAGCCTGCACCTGGTCCCCATCCAGGCAGTGAATCCATTCCGCTGCGCCTAGTCGTGCGTGATTATTTGAGTCTAACACGAACTGCTCGCGAAGCCGATCGAATTCTAGCAGAAGGAAACATCCTGGTAGATGGCCGGATTAGACGCGATCCAAGATTTGTAGTTGGTTTAATGGATGTTGTGCAGGTACCTACAACCGACCAAAATTATAGAGTTCTCCTGGATACCCGTGGACGCCTGATATTGCATGAGATCCCCAAGGATGAGGCGTCATTCAAGCTATGCAAAGTGTTGCGGAAAGTGATGGCCCCCTCCAAGCGAATACAGCTAGGTTTTCATGACGGCAAGACGTTGGTTGGG
>CAZCRN010000159.1:0-1739 GCA_964501125.1 Hadarchaeota archaeon (SeqCode)
TTGGTTTCATCATTTGCTGGCTCTGGGGTTTCCTAGGAGTTTTGGCTCTCATGGGTGTGCTCTTGGCCCTACTGGGTCCAGTTGAATTGTACCTCATGCACCGGGGGACATGGCCGTGGAGATTCTTCCGAAAGAAACCTTGGAAACTGGTAACGCGAATTTTTCTGCTCGAGGGCTACAACGCCATTGGATATTTTCTACTCGGAGCCGCGCTCAAATTAGTCCTGATTTAACGCTCCGATAAACTCATCCGACAACTTCATCCGATTTCAGGAAATCAAGCCACTGCGCATACATCTCTGCCCTCTTGTAATGTAATTTGCACGGAAATTCCTTGCAATCGAAACATAACTCGACCCCTTTTTCCTTTGCACATTGGGGTATCCCGCACACTGGATTGGGCCCGCAACCCGAACACTGCTTTTTGATGAACTTTGGGCACCTTTCACAGTAGACACCACAAACTCCAATTTTTGGCATGTTGCGCCACCTACAACTGAATCTCTTTGACAGGTTTTCCCTCGGCAGTTCGCGGGGCCAAATAATCTATCAGACGATCGGGATCCGTCGATTCGATCGTAACGGTGATGGGACCGAGTGGGGATTCGCCATCCGTGAAGCTGACCTTACCAATCGCAGCAACTTGCTTGTTGAGCATGAATCTGATTACATTGCCTTGCCGACCTCCACGCAGGACTTTGCGGGCCGAATCGCGGATAGCTTGAAGCCGTAGAAGCTGATGCAGCTTTTCGATGGCTTCGGTTTTGGTCGACTCGCCGACCAGCAAATTTTCGGTAGGGCTCACTTGCAGGGTTGGAAATATCTTGTTGATCGCTCCCGCAATTTTCGCTCGGTCTTCGGTTGGTCGAACTTCGGCCTCGACGCGCAGTTTTAACAACGCTTCCCACCTGCTTTGATGTTCTCGAGGATCTCGGTTGCCCTCCGATGGAGCTCCTCAAGTGTCCCTTCGTTTATCAAAATGAAATCGGCCAGTGCGATCGCCCCGCCTAGACCCCAGCCCAGCTCGCGGGCATCCTTCTCGCGAAATGCCTTCAAGCTCGCGGCATCGTCCTCCCGCCCGCGCGCGGCGATTCGCCCGTAGCGAGTTCGCTCGTTTGCCCAAGTCGCCAAGAGGTAAAAACGATCACCAAATGCTCGACGGTACTCCTCAACCTCCGCAACGCCACGGATACCATCGACGAAAACGGCCCGCTTGTCCTTGCCTTGTTTTTTAATAAGCGGAATACAGCGCTTGGCTATCGCGGCAAGCCCCTCGCGTTGCCGAAGCTCATTAGCAACAGCTCCAACGTTTGCCTCGTTAATTTCAAGACCCCGCCGCTTGCACTCTTCCCAAACCACATCGCCCATCCGAACGCGGGGGATATCAAGCTTAGCAGCTATCTTCGAGACCTCAGTCTTTCCCGAGCCCTGAAGTCCCACGACGCCAACGACCGCAAAATCGCTCATAGCTCGACCACGATTAGGGTCGTGGTGTTCGTGACGCCGGGTATGCCTCGAATATCTCCGAAAACGGCCTTGGTTAGCTTCTCGAGGGAGTCGACCTCTACGCGCGCGACTATGTCATAAGGTCCAGCCACGCACTCCGCCTTCGTGACGCCCTCGACCTCCTTTACCTTTCGGAAGACCTCGGCAGTCTTCCCCGGCTCAGCCGATATCAAGCTGTAGGCGTTAACCATTTCCTACCTCCTCTTATCCATACCTCAAAAGGGCTTAAAACT
>CAZCRN010000160.1:0-1737 GCA_964501125.1 Hadarchaeota archaeon (SeqCode)
AGATCTCTGCTTTTCAAGCACAAGGAGCGGGTGATTGAATGTCCCTTTGATGGATCTCCCGGTTTCCGTTACGATTTCCAAAATGGGTTGGTCACGATAAACGTGAAATCGGGTTGCTAGAGCCCTTCGATATCCTTGGCCAATCAGGACCTGTTGCTTCAAAGGTTGGAGATGCTCTGATCCCAAGTCTCCTATCTTCATGATAGCTCCATTCCCCAACACAATGCGTTCATCGGCTATCAGGCACCCCGGATCACCTGTTAGGAGAATATGGGAATCACCGCGGATGCGCGTGCCATCTGGCAACTCAACTGCAGGGCACCCAAAGAGTTGTAATGCAATCGCTTCCTTGATCGGCTCGTAGCCAAAGATACTCGGGGCGATCGATGCGATTATCTTATTGCGGAGCCACCTGTCCTTTGCCAGCTCTTTGATCTGCTCCTCGTCCTCGGGCTTGAGCTCGGTCTCCTCGACACCTTTTTGCACGACATCGACATGATCGATGAAAAGGATCTTTCGGAAGGTCCTCCTCCGTTGACGGGGTTGCCCGCGTAGGACTTCTTGGAGCACGTGTAGAGTACCCGTGAGAACCACGTGGTTCCCGGGGACTGCTTTATCGACGAAATCGTCCCTCACTATGCCATCAAGTTGACGTGGCATTCGCCCGCCGCGTAACTCCTCAGGGCGCTCTTGAAGGCGCAGGGTTTGCCAATCGCGGAATTCTGAGTTCTCGATAACGAGCTTGAATGGGCCTTTTTTTGCACAATTCGGATTCTCGCAGATCAGCGGTTGTCTAAGGATCTCATCGACTTGCATCACCCTGTTTTCCTCACCGCAGCGCAGACACTTGAAAACGGCTTCTTTAACCTCGGGCTTCACTTCGCTAGCGCGCGTTAGGATTCCCTCGACTTGGATGAATTTGCCCACGTCCTTGGCGCGGATATCGCGGATATTCACTGTCTGATCGAGATCCCTGACGCGCAGATGCATGCCTGGCAATTTGGTTATCTCGGTCAAAATCGCGTCCGCTGACTCGAGGAAATCGCTTGGGCTATTGAGCAGGGCTTTGGTGAGCTCCATATCAAATTTCAACAGCTGGTCAAAATCGATGACGAGTGATTTTTTCCCCGCCGCCACAAGTTTGCGTAGATTCTTGAGCCTATCTTTGTCGTGCAGAAACTTTTCCAGCTTCTCCCTCATCGATTTCTCCAACTTATAACCTCCAACGGTGCCGGCGAGTGGGGTGTAGATTTTGGCATATAGGGATGGTGGTGCAAATATTGGAAACCACCGTGGGGGAAGTAGGAACAAATGAGAACTTCCTATATATCAACGTGTGAAAATCTTGCATGACCATACGTTACCGCCGCCTTGGTGCCAAAACATCAAATTAGTATGTTTATTTGGCTCATCCCTCCTTCAAGCGCGACTTTTGCCGGAAATATTCAAATATCAAACCCGGAGAGAGGTGACCGAAAGTAATAGCCGCTTTTTAGCCGTTTGGGGCTCTCAACAACCCCGTTGGAAACTAGCTTTTATCGCCGGGGGATCCCAAAAAGGAGGAATTATAATGGTGTTCCAGGCGAACCACACGAAACCAGAGGAAATGTACCCTGTGAAAGCTTTCGGTGAAATTTAATCTTCTGATTTTAAAATTTCGCTCTTCTAAAATTTCGCTCTTCTGCAGTACTCCCGCACCTATGATGATTTTCCGCTGCTCGCTCCAACTCTGCTTTT
>CAZCRN010000161.1:0-1719 GCA_964501125.1 Hadarchaeota archaeon (SeqCode)
GTTAACGCTCAGACAGCTTCACTCGGTGGCCGGGTTTACGACCATGAAGGAGATGTCCTAGAGAACATCACCGTTAAACTGGTGTGGGTTGAAAATGGGGAGCAATTACCACCGGTCAAAACCGACGCACAGGGGAATTTTTACTTCGAATCCCTTGCCCCGGGCATGTACACGATAGAGTTTTACAATCGGGGCTACACGAGCGAGCCATATGCAATTAAAATTGAGGATGAAACAGAATCCGACGCTGTAGCGATAGGGAATGTAATCTATGTATGTGCTACCACATGGGGCTGGATATACGACAACGAGAATCAGCCATTGGACACGGCGGAAGCGGAGATAAAACTGACAGGCAAATTTGGAACTTGGATATACCCCCCGAGCACTCAAACGAACCCAACGTACTGGCCGGGATGGACCGAACCGGAACCACACCGCTTTAGCTTTCTCCTGCTTCCGGCCGACAATTACACCTTAACGATTGAACACCCCGATTACGAGATTTACACCTCACAATTCGAGGTGACCCACGTTAGTTACTTTATCGATAGATTGTACTTACAACCGCGCATTGCTAGCTTGGTGATTTCCCCAGAAAGCTTTAGCTTGCGTCCCGGTGAATCAGTGGTCCTGACAGCCACGCTAAGCTCGCTCGTTGGCCCGTTGGGCAATAGATCTATTACTTGGAAAGCTACGGCCGGAACCTTCTCGCCTGAGAGCGGGATCACCGATGGACATGGCCGGGTTCAGACTACCTATACTGCACCTATGACCGAAAATCGGATCCAGGTGACCACCACCGCATCTTACGCCGGAGACGACTACCCAGCCGTGAGTCGCTCCGTAATAGGTACGATCGCCCCTCCGGGCATCCTCGAGCGGCTCAAGGGACTGATGGTGCCATGGGGCATCGTCGCGATCGCTGTGGTTCTAATCGTGATCGCGATCGTGCATTTGGTTCTTAGATTCCTCGCTAGGCGTGCTGTTCCAGAAGCCGAGATGCCGGAAGAGCTCGAATTTTAGCCCCCGAGAATTTTCATGAGCTGTGCCGCATTTTTGAACATTTGGAAATTATTGAACATGATGTACACTTCGCGATGTTTTCGCGCGAGCGCTTTGGCCTTCGATGCTAATCGTTTTAGTTCGGCAGCCGAATAGTCGTAGTTATAATCGTATTCGCGCGGGTTCAGCCCGTGCAAGCGGATGTAGGCGATGGGGTGCCTCGAAAGGGGGTCGCGGCGCATCAGGTCTACAACATGAATCAAATCGAGTTCATCGCACAACTTTTCGATTTCATCTGGATGCTCTTTCCAATCTCCGCGGGGCTCCCACGCGATAGCCAAATCGCCGCGATCGATTTTTCCTAAAAATTTGCGCATATTCACGATGTTTTCAGGGGTACAGGCAAACTTCGCTGGGCATTGAATCAGGCAAATTTTGGCTTTGAGGGCACCGCAGATTTCCTTCGTCCGTCGCCAAGCTTCGAAATTCTCCCGTGTGGGCCGCAGTAATCCGTAGTTTCTTCTTTGGGCCTCCGTGAGTTTTAGCCCAGCCCGGCGCCAAGTCGGGCTAGTCGTTGGATGGGTTAGGGCCTGCCAAGCTTTTACGGTGAATTCCATCCCCGGCGCTTCAGCACGCCAGCGTTCAGCAGTTTTGAACATGGGTAGCTTGTAGAACGTGGTTTGCACTTCGACCAATTGGAACTTTTTTACGAAT
>CAZCRN010000162.1:0-1609 GCA_964501125.1 Hadarchaeota archaeon (SeqCode)
GAGGAACAGGGTGAGGAACTCATCGTCTACGTTCCCAAGGGGCAGGCGGCAAAAGCGATCGGTGCAGGCGGATGCGTTGCACGATCGGTTGAACTCGTGCTCAAGCGGAAGCTTACCATCAAGGAGTCCGAGTAGGGAATGGTTCGCTTCACCGGAATCGAGCTTCGCCACATTTTTATTTCAGTGCTTATTCTTGCAATTGCAGTTTCGGGCTTCGACTTCCATCAACTTGTGGTGATATCCCTGCCGCTCGCGATTGGATTCGTTGCCCACGAGCTAGCGCATAAGTTTACTGCGATTAGGTATGGTTATTGGGCGGTGTATCGAATGTGGACCTTTGGTCTGCTGCTTGCCCTCGTAGTCGGTTTGGCATCTCGAGGTCGACTCCTGTTCGCTGCACCTGGGGCGGTCGTGATCCTCTCCCCATATTTCACGTCACGCGAGGCGGGGCTGATCGGACTGGCTGGGCCGATTACAAACATCGCCTTGGCCGGCTGCTTTTACCTCGTGAGTTATTTGCCTGGGATGATCGGCCTCATCGGGTTTTGGGGTGCCCTCATCAACCTTTGGCTCGCATTTTTCAACATGCTACCGATTCCGCCGCTCGATGGTAGCAAGGTATTCTTCTGGAATCCGCGCATCTGGATCGCGATCGAGGCACTGCTGCTGGTATTGATGTTCTTCCCCTATTAGCGTGGCACGCGCCCAATCCATTATATAGAAGTGCGCTCAAGTGACAAAACGGAGGAGCTGAGATGATAGCAGGCTATGTTTTGATAACCGCTGCGATCGGCGAGGTCAAAGCGGTTGCGCGAGAGCTGAAAGAGTTGAAGGGCGTCAAGTCAGTTCACGTTGTCACAGGGCCCTATGATCTCATCGCATTCGTCGAGGCGAAGGATCTTGCGGCGCTGACCAAGACCGTAGTCGAGGGTATTCACAAGGTCAAGGGTGTAATCGACACGAACACGGCCATTGTAGTCGAATTTTAGATGGTAGCCCTGGGCGGATTCGAACCGCCGTCAACGGGTCCAGAGCCCGTTATGCTTGACCACTACACCACAGGGCTTCAAAAGATAGTTGCACGCAGCCAGTAAAATCGTTTGCTACCCGGGCCCTACACGACGTATCCCGCGCTCGCGTTCAAAAACGTAGATGCTGAATTGAACGGTGAAAAATCCAACCAGCACGAGCACATAGGCGAGCAAACACGCACCAAATGTCTCGGGGCTCGTGCCATCGAATGGCGCTCCGGCGATCACCCCTGGCAGCCACTTCAAAAACAGATAGAAAATAGCTAGCAGCGGGAAAAGTCCGGTGTGAACCAACAGCGCGAAGCTCGGATTCATCCCCACCATCAGATAAAATATCAGAGTACCTAGTCCAAGCAAAACGTAACTGGCAAGCGCGAGCGTGTTGAGCTCGGATATGAGCGCGGTCAAGTTCAAGCGCATCAACCCGTACACTAAAGCGAGAATTCCTGCAAATGCCGCATCAGTTAAAAAGGGGCGCCTCCATCGCACATACCTGAACATCAAACCCCAAAGTTTTAGATATGAACCACGCATATTAGACTAACGGAACCATGCTACACCAAACCCCCCTGATGGAT
>CAZCRN010000163.1:0-1578 GCA_964501125.1 Hadarchaeota archaeon (SeqCode)
GTCAAAATCTCTTCGCGCTGGAAAGTCACCTTACTCAAGAAAAATAATCCCGCGCCCGCCAATGCCAGCACCAGACCGAAAGCTATGAACGTTGGCCACTCGAGTGAGATAATCCCGCCCGTGAACAGGAAATAGAATGCAAAGACCGGAACAATCCCAACCACACCCAGCTGCATTGCCGCACGAATATCGCTCACCTTCGACGATATGAAGACGCACCACGAGGTCGAGAGAATGCACGCCAGCGGGCTGTAAACTAAGAGGACGACCGCCAAGAGTAAGTTCGGTAGCAGGAGGTAGCCGAAGAGCTGGAAGGTGAGCAGGTTGACGACCAGCACGAAACAGGCAAATGATGCAAACGTCATCGCCATCGCGGGCAAGAAGGCGCCCAGACTCTTTCCCAGCAGTAACTCGAAGTCTGTGGTGGGCGTCGCCAGCAGCGGTTCGAGCTGCCGGTTCACCTTCTCTCCAACGAAAGTATAGGAGGCTATCACCGATGGCATCATCGCCGGTAAAAACATGATCATGAGCGTCGCCATGTTTACCAGCCCCAAAACTACCGCTTGTTTGGGGTCATAACCGGGAGGGGCAAATGGGGGCAGTTCTCCTGGTGATGGTGCCTCGCCAGTCACCGCCGGATAAATTAGGATCATGGGGATGAACACGGCAAAAATTAGTGGCATGATAATTGAGCCGTAGAGCACGTACTTGTGCTTTATGACGCTTCTCATATCCTTCTTGGCTAACTCCCAAACTCTATCGAGCCTCACCTTCCCTCACCAACTTTAGGTAGGTTTCTTCGAGCGCATGGGCAGCACGCGTCACGTAGCGCACCCTTCCGCCGTGTTTAACCACGGCCTCAACTATCGCCGGGTTTGCAACCTCCGGATTTTCTACCTCAACCAGCAGCTTGTTCGCAAGTACCTCAACACTTTCCACCTGTTTCAGCTTCCTGACCGCATCCACGATTTTCTTACTCGTCTGCTCGAGATGTATCTCGGTTCTGCCAGGGCCGAACTTTCGCTCAAGCTCGCTTGGCGCGCCGAGTGCGATAAGCTTGCCGTTGAGAATCGCCACGCGGTCGCAGAGTCGCTCGGCCTCGTAAAGATTGTGGGTGCAGAGGAAGATCGTCCGTCGCTCGTGCTTGAGCTCCAGGATGAAATCCCTCACGATCTTGGCCGACTCCGGTGCCAAAGCAGCAGTCGGCTCGTCGAAGAAGAGAACCTTGGGCTCGTGTACCATTGCCCGCACGATCGCGATCTTCTGCCGCATTCCCTTCGAAAATGTTCCCACGGGCTCGTTTCTTCGCTTCCATAAATCGAGCATCCTCAAAAGCCGCTCGATGTTCTCTTCCCGCTTTCGCTTGGGGATGCCATAAAGTTTGGCGTAAAACTCGAGGTTGCGGTACGCGCTGAGCTCGCCATACAGTCCGGGGGCCTCAGGGAGCAAGCCGACCATTTCCCTTATCTTCAGCCCATCCTTGCCCACCTCATACCCCCCGACAAATGCCTTGCCCGCGGTCGGCTTGATCAAACAGCACAGCATTCGCACCGTGGTGGTCTTGCCCGCGCCGTTCGG
>CAZCRN010000164.1:0-1568 GCA_964501125.1 Hadarchaeota archaeon (SeqCode)
GACATATCGTCTGAATCAGCCTCGAGGAATAAAATTTCACTCCACGCTTTGGTGAGGTCCTGGTGAATCGGCAAATGGGACAGGTCGTGCATCCCCACACCCAAAAGCTGCCTTTGAATCCGCTCCCTCGATACTGGCTATATTTGTAGCATCCCAAAACGCCAAGGAAAACTCCAGCGCAAACCAGAACCACGAGAAATTCCCTGAGTACCCCGAGAAGGAAGCTCAAACAGACCAGAATGATGATGAACGCGATGGTGTTCCTCAATTCAGACCCCTTTCACTTGGCGCTTTTCAACTTAAAAACATGGAATGCCACGCCCTCGAAGTTCACGAGTTCGCCACCTGCTAACGGCATGCTCTCGGCCGCTAGGGGCTTTATTAACAAGTCCGCACCGACCTTCCGCGCCGCTTCTAAAATGTAAGGTTGAAGTTCGGGCGACGGACGTATTGCGTAAATCAGGGCTGCACCTTGGTACACGCGTAGATTCGGTTTGGTTATGTCATCGCGTATGAAGGTCATGGTTTTAGGTATCCCGGTTGGCTTTTGAATATCCGTAACGAGAACGGTGCACCGAGGCATGAGCTGCTGCAGCTCTGCCGCGACCTCAGGAACGTGCCCAATACCGACTTCTACGATTTTCGCGGCCGATGGATAATTTTCGGCTATGTACCTAGCGATCGCCTTGAATTCGCGCATGAAATCTGACCTAACGCGGTAGCTCGAGCTCAAACGCTGCAACTGGGTGCTCCAACTCGAAATTTAGGATTACCTCTGGATGCAGCTCGCCGACGATCCCCAATTGTTTACCCTTAACCACGAACTCTGCCGCCCTACCCTCGATGAAGCTTGGGTGATCCAGTGGTCTGATCTGACAAAGGATGCCGAGCTCACGCAGCATGGCCTCCGCGAGCGCCTTGAGGTAAGTCAGGTTAGCCTGGCCACCCACAACGGCCGCTGCGACCTTGCGTACGTTCGTGGCTCCGGTCTCAGCCTCTGGATCGAGCAGCACCACGTCGCCGACCTCGAACACGCGCTGCGGTAGCGGGTGCCGCTTGTTTGCACGAAGCACCGAGAGCAAGCAAGGCAACAGCCAAGTGCGGACGATCGTGTACTCTTCTGAAATCGGATTTGCTATCGTCGCAGCCTCTCCGGTCGTGCGCATGAGTTCGAAGTTCGCCCGCGGGTTTGTAAGCGTGTAAGTCATGACCTCCATGAAACCCAGACCGGCCATAACTCGTCTAGCCTTGTCGCTCAGGGCCTCGATTGGGTATCGCTCGCCGACGGTTGCAATCCTGGGCAAAGTCGGCTCCAGCTTGTCGTAGCCGTAGCCTATTGCAAGATCCTCGATTAGATCGACCTCATGCATGATATCCGTGCGGTAGGGCGGAACCAAGAGCGTTAAAACACCGCGTTTGACCCCTGCCACGCCAAAGCGCATGCGCTTCATTATCGCGGCCATCTTAGAAGGCTTGAGGTTTAGCCCAATTGAATCGTTCGCAGTTTTAACGGTTAGTCGCCGGCGTGCGGCTTGGAGATTGGGCGTTCGAACACGGTAGTTGGGATA
>CAZCRN010000165.1:0-1553 GCA_964501125.1 Hadarchaeota archaeon (SeqCode)
TCGTCCAGCGGATGTTGCAGAGAACTTCGTGAGATACAATCTATCCCTAACGGCTGAGAACGCTTACGAGCTGGGAGTTATAGATCTCATCGCTGACAACCTCGATGAGCTGCTCGATAACATGGGGCTCGGCGGTGCGGAAAAAAGGCAAATCGAGATGGGCATTTTCAGCAAGTTCCTCCGTATCCTGAGCCACCCCGACATAGTTGTTATACTCTTCATAGCTGGCATGCTCGGCATAATCTTTGAAATCACAACCCCCGGGATTGGCGTTCCTGGGGTGGCGGGGGTAATATGTATGTTGCTCGCGCTTTGGGGCCTCGGTATACTTGAAATAAATTATGCTGGATTGGCTTTGATCGTCTTGGGCGCCGTGCTTCTGGCAACTGAGATATTCGCCCCCGGCTTTGGTGTTTTTGGGGTTGGCGGGGTTGTCGCACTCGTGCTTGGGCTGATGATGGTCGATAAGGAGCCGTGGGTGGTGATCGCGGGCGATGTGGCAAAAGGTATTGTACTCGGTTTACTGGCCGTGTTTGCCGTATTCATCGTGCTGGCCAGGCGCGCCATGAAGAAGCCGGCAGTGATGGGTAGGGAAGAACTCATAGGTAAGCCGGGTGTCGCTGCTACGGACCTCGCCCCCAAAGGGCTCGTCAAGATAAAAGGCGAGCTGTGGAGTGCGGCCTCCGAGGAGCGCATCCGCAAGGGCGAGCGAGTCATCATCAAAGACGTCAAAGGGGTAACGCTAATCGCGAAAAGGCTTCCTGAGAAAAAACCGCGGTAGCTATTCTGCACTTTTCGGTTTTTTGAGTCTGGAGACCACGCCCAGCACTTCACCGAGCTGGGTGCCGAGTTGGGATGGGCTTATCACGATCATGTTCTTCTCGCGTGCGATCTCGGTCAGAGTTTGGAGTTCCCTAAGCCTGAGGGCGGCTGGATCCTTCCTGTACTGTGCCGCTGCTTCGGCCATGCGCTTCGACGCCTCGAATTCGCCTTCGGCCATTATCACCCTCGAGCGCCGCTCCCGCTCGGCCTCGGCCTGCTTTGCTATCGCGCGAAGCATTTCCTCCGGCAAGCTAACGTCGCGTACGGTGACCGCGCTTACCTTTATCCCCCAAACGTCGGTGGCTTCATCGATTATCTTTTGAAGCCTCAGGTTGATTTCCTCACGCTTGCTAAGCAGCTCATCCAGGTCCGATTGCCCGAGGATGTCTCTGAGTGTAGTTTGGGCGAGCAGGCTTGTGGCTAGCACATAGCGTTCGACTTTGAGGATCGCATCCTGTGGGTTAACTACCCTTAGATAAACAACTGCGTCGACGTCCACAGTTACATTGTCCTTGGTGATGACCCGCTGCTTTGGCACATCTAGGGTTATCGTTCGAAGATCCACTTTAATGAATTTCTCAAGTCCCGGAACGATGAAGAAGATGCCTGGACCCCTAACCCCCACGAACCTACCCAGTCTGAACTTTACCGCTCGCTCATACTCGCGAACGATTCTTAAGCATATGAAGAGGAATGCCACGATTAGTACAACGAGCCCGATGATCAGTTCA
>CAZCRN010000166.1:0-1534 GCA_964501125.1 Hadarchaeota archaeon (SeqCode)
GGCCAAAATCGCAGTTTTGTACCAGACCCGAACCCAAAACCTGTACGAATCCCGCCGGGCCCGCTATTTGTACTCTAGGCTATGGGGCCAAGTGAGTTTTGTATACTTCGACATTATTGCGGGAATAGATCAAACTCCAACGGTTATCAACTTCGAGCACTTCGAGGATCATATCCCGTTCGGAGATTATCTCCGGATCGTGAACCGCATAAACTAGGACATAAGAGGCGTTTTGAGCCTCTATCATTTCTCGATAAGCGTCCACATCCAGCCACGGCTCGTATGCCATTCGCCCGGAGTTTGAGAATTTTATACCGAGCTTGGGCAACTCATAGAGGGCCGAGCCGTTCGAGCCGTACCTCACGTAAACCCGTTTTGGGGTTAAGATACTCATCAGCTCCGCGTTATCGGAGAATCTCCTATATGCCGCGGGATCGTCTGGCCGAGGTACATACGCCAATGGAGAAGCGCAGCCGACCGCTAAAATTACGAATAACAGCGCAGCGAGAGGGTATCTTTTGACCAAGAATGGTATTACCAGCAAAAGCGCGAAAAAACCCATCCTATCGAATGCCACGGTCTGCACGGGCACTTCGATGTAGTTGCCGACTATAGAACCGACCAAAAACAGCAATCCCAGACTACAGATGATAGGATATTTTCTGGTTAGCGCGAGGACGGCTAGCAAGGAGCCAGAGATGAAAACGATGTTTGTAATATGTATTCCGGGCTCAGGCGCTGGCTCAATGAACATCAGGAGTATGGCAACGAAAATAGCCAAAGCAGGTAAGTACGATTTAATCCAACCTTCCCAATCCCAATTTAGGAAGAACGCGAAACCCAGCAGGAATATCACGAGTGGGTGGGTGAGCAGCGCTAGCACCCCAAGCGCGGCAGCGAGCAACCACCTGCGGCGAAGGTAAAAATAGATCGATATCATTCCAAAACATAGGCTCCAGATGATCGGTAACTTTCCAACGAAGAACATATACATCGTAAAGGGATTTAGGAGCGCAGCAGTCGCGGCGAGGAACGCTGCCTTCTTACTAACGAAGCACTCGAACACGCGCTTTGAAAAGTACCAAAACACATGCATGGCCGCAACTATCAACAGCGCAACCGTATAAACGCCGAAGAGGGGGTGTAAAAGAGCACCGAAAAGAATCATCGGGGCACCGTAGCTCAGAGTTAAGTAGTTACCGCCGGACAAGAAGGGGTCCCTCACTAAATGACCTTCCGACGCTGCCCAAATGGTGTGCGAGTGAAACGAATATTCGGGCCAGAGTGCGAGGTTCCTGTAGAACAATTGAAATGAAATGTACGCGCAAAGCGCGATGCCCACTACGATCACTAGCTTTTTGAGATCAAATCACAATTTCATGCTCCAACCACCTTTAATCGGGACACTTGAGTTAAGAAACTTTTTACACTTCTAGCCTGATATTTTGGATTGGCGCCCCTGTAGTGTAGTCCGGTCAATCATGCAGGCCTCTCGAGCCTGCGACACGGGTTCGAATCCCGTCGGGGGCACCAC
>CAZCRN010000167.1:0-1512 GCA_964501125.1 Hadarchaeota archaeon (SeqCode)
GGAATGGGAACAGTACTTATGTGACAATGGGACATTAACTTATGTGACAGAACTCGCAACTTTGATCGGTAATTTTTTCTTCAGCGGCTCAATGGCGCGGTCTTCGTGCACGTGATGTTTCAAGTAAACGATCTCCGCATTCAAGTGCTCGATCAGGAATTCGCAGACTTTGATATACTCTTCGATCGTCCTGTTCAAGTATTGTGGATACAGTGTCCAGCCGTGGCAAGCTACATTAACGCCGATTTTCGTTTTATTTTCATCCAAAATGATCGGAGTAGTTCCCCCGGATCTAAGAAAAATTGCTGGGTCACCGATAACGTGTATATCCCCTATGCCTAAACCCCTCAAAAAATTGCAGGTGTATTCATCTCGAACGGAGGTGAGTTTGGCGCTGGTGCTCAACAATCGAACGCTTTCTATCTGGGCCTCGGTTAGCTCTTCGTCTCCAAAATTTCTGAGGTATCCTATCCCGTAAAGCGCAATGGGTATTTCTATAGATTTGATAACTTCAGTGTTCATTGGGAGGAAGTACTTGGAATACAATCCTCCTCCACCGATTACACAAAGGTCGTGCTGATTGAGCCCCTCGATAAATTCAGAAGTTTGCTGTATTTCCAGCCCTGAGACTTCGGTCGGAGTATAGGTGAATATTTTCAAATGAGAATGCAACATATCTTTTATCGAGCACGCTATGGCGATGTCGCCGATGTTACCGTTTCTTCTACAGAAATGGATTACTCTCGTTTCCATCCGTCCTAAAATTCCGTATCAAACTGTACGCCAGCTTGCATGGGAATTTTTTCTGGCTCCACGGGTAGTTTCGCGGGAGCTACAAGCTCCTCCGCTACCCGCTGCATCTGCCAGCAGTCGGCGGGGACGTGCCTCGCCCCATCCTTAGCTATGTTCCAGCTTGCCACTAGGTGGCGGCTGGTCTCGAACCCGCAGGCCTGACACTTGTATGTGTGCCCATTCGGTCGGTTATACCGGCCACATATCGGGCAGTCCTTTGACTTGTGGTAGTTGCTCACCTCGACCGTCGACAGCCCCTGTCGCGCAACCTTGTACTCCGCATACGTCTGGAGCTTGCGAAACGGCCATTGGTTGAGCCGCCTGCGCATGTCCTTGCGCAGGGCCCTGCCGTTCTTTGACCTCCGCTTCGAACGCATGGATTTTCGGATTCCCTTGATACGCTCAAATGCGACCGCAACGCGCTCACGCTCTGCGATCTCGGCAATCTGTTTACTTACGACGTGGAGGATCTGGTTGGTTCGGTTTCGCTCTCGACGCCAGTACTTCGCTTGAAGCCTCCGTTGCTGTACGGGTCGCTGTGGTAGCGCGTCGAGCTTTCGCTGGATCGACTTGCGCTTGAGCTGCATCGCATGGTGAATGGTGGGAAGCTTCGAAACATCGAGCTTGATGTGCTTGGGCTGTTCGTTTGGCTTTAAAATTGTCAGATCGACACTCCGCTCGTTGATGTCGATCCCGCACACACCTTCCACGAGCTTTGAT
>CAZCRN010000168.1:0-1505 GCA_964501125.1 Hadarchaeota archaeon (SeqCode)
GCGAGTGCTCACCCCCGGCCGGACGACGGCACGTACTCTACGTCCCCCTTGCTGCCTGCCAAATCCTGGACTTCACGAAACCACTGCCATAGCTCTCCAGCTCTTCTGACTTCGATTTGGCTGGAGGTGCTTTATAAAGCGAAAATCATCAACCTACGGATTTTAAGTAACAGACAACGAAATATCAAGTGATGCCGGGGTAGCCTAGCCAGGTAGGGCGACAGCTTGCTACGGGATACTCGCAAATAGCTGTTTGCGCTTTCGCGCTTCGTGGGTTCAAATCCCACCCCCGGCGCCTGCTTTAGAATCTCGTAATCTTTGAGGGTGTAAAGGATGGGTGGGAAAACCAAAGGCAAGATAAGTCGGATGCCCGTGCTTACGGGATGTGTTATTTTCCAGTATTTCTATGATATCGGCGGCGAGATAGATCTCACCCGAATGCCCGTCCGAAAGCTCAAGTTAATCGAACGCCCGCGCCGCTATGAGCACGTTTTGATGCCCAAATACGAGGAGGTCGGGCTCAGACCCATTGAGGTAGACCTCGGCAAGCGCAGGATCAACGGTTACGGGGTGCAATTGGAAGGGCGAATTTTCCCGATAGGCGTAATCGGAATTCGCGCGATCATCGAATTCGAACGCGTCAAGTTAGATGAAGTCATTCGCTTGGTTGTGCTGAACGAGGGCAAGGTTCGGGTCGATGGGCGAGAGGTGGATTTCGACGATGTTCCAATGGATCTTTTCAACGAGTTGCGCTCGGTGATAAAGCCGGCGATCGTGTATCCTTATACCGCGTTTGAATACCCCGAGATCTACACCACGATTGTAATTGACAAGACGAACCCGGAATTACGGGCACGGGACTTTTTGACCCGATTTCGAAAACAGACGGCTGGGCTCCTGCGCGGGGAGAAGGACTGGCGCGAGCTCAGCGAGCGAGAAGTGGATGATGCCCTGAGGGCATATCTGACTTACTCCGATTGGGATTTGGTCGCAGTCGACTGGTACTCGACCCTAATTTACGGTGCGGCAGAGTACACGGAGGAATTCACGCATATGATTGAGTTCGCGCGGATCCAGCTCCTTGAGCTCAAGACTTACGATCACCTGCTCGACCACCGCATTGAGCGCATGTACGGCTCGCTGCGTACCACCTTCACTACAACGTGGTTTGGCATAGCGTGGATGAGCCGCCAATATCGCGAACTCACGCGCACGGCAAGGGAGCTCGCTGAGCTGCGTATAGAAGTAACCGATTATGTCACGGATCTGCGTAATATCCTCAAGTTCACGGGCGAGTGGTATTTGGGCAAACTCTACCGAACCGCCTCGGAGCGCTTCCGTATCGGCGATTGGCTCGCGCTAGTTGATAAAAAGCTCTCCCAGCTCCAAGAATTTTATACCATGGCTATGGACAGGGTGAATACCCACCGCATGCATACGCTCGAATTTTTGATCGTGCTGATACTCACAATCTGGATCCTCATGGATGTCTTAGGCATTTTGGG